>CAWUOE010000133.1:0-8463 GCA_963923355.1 uncultured Gemmataceae bacterium
CGTCACAGGCCTTGGATCCGTCGCAATGCCCGGCCGGGCATTGGTCACAGGCGGCCGCCTTGGCCGCGGGACATTGGTCGCACGTGGCGGAGGCAGCTTTGCCGTCTGTGCATTTCGCCGCCGGGCAACCCTTGGCCGCGTCTTTCAGGCTGACCTCGCTGCGGGTCACCACGGGCCCGAAGGAATACAGGGTGGCCTGGACCCGTTCCTCCTTGGCGACTTCTTCCTTTTTCTTGGTGAAGACAATGGTCACCCCGGATGGCGTTTCCTTGCCGAAGGCGAATCCAAGGGACAGGGTGTGCTTCGGCTTGGGGTCACCGACCACCTGGCACCGGATCACCCGGTCATCCATCGGGTCGGCCAGGATCTCCGCATCCCCCATGTCGATTTCGTCTTCCGCCTCCACCTGCACCAGGCAGCCTCTGGCCTCCTGGCAGGATTTCGTCTGGGCGTGGGGACAGGGCTTGGACGCGTGGGGACAGGGCTGCTGGCCCAGGGCCAGCGCCAAAAGGGCTAGAAAAGACATGCGATCACTCTCCGGCAAAACGCCCCGGAGGTCAGCCGCGCGCGGGCATCCGCAAGCGACGGCACATGGCGGGAAGCAGGTTCCACCACACCATCTCGTTGGATTCGCCCAGTTGCCGCTCACGGCCCACCAGGTATTCATCCATCGCGGTGAGTTTGTCCAGCGTCTCGCCCTTGCGACCCAGGGCTATTCGCAGGCGCCGGATACCGTAGTACTCGAAGTAGGACAAGAGCGATCCTGGCTTCAGCAGTCTTTCAATCGCCCCCATCAGGTCCTTGGTCAGGGGCAGCGGGAAATTGTTGAACGGCAGCCCGCACACCGCCGTGTCGTACACCCCCTCGCCGGGGAAGTCGAGCAGGTTGGCCTCCACAATCTCCACCTGGCCGGCCTTCTCGGCCATAACCGGGTTGTCACGGAAGGACTTGCGCAGAAACTCAGCCAGGCTCGGGTTGATCTCCACCGCCGTCAGGGTGTCCCCGGGCCGAAGGTAGCGCACCAGTCGCCGGGTGACAGCCCCGGTCCCCGGTCCGGCCTCCAGGATTTTCCACGGACCCCGGTCCGGACGCCGCAATTCCCGGCACAGCGCATCCGCCAGAAAGGGGCCACTCGGGCCGATGGCCCCGGTGGTCATGAACTCATCCTTGGACTGCTTCAGGAAGGTGGACCATTCCGCCCAAGCCATGGATTTCCCCGACTAGATTCACCGCGTTTTTCCAGTCCCTTCAGTTTATCAGGTTTGCGTGTACCTGCGACCTCGCCAGGCGAACCGGATCCCCAGCCAGGCCATCACGCGCGCCTGCCACTGGATGACCAGCAGCAAGAACACCCCCAGGGGATGCAGCAGCGCCCCCATCACCGGTTGCCTGAACCGCTTTACCCCGGCCAAGCGAACCAGCAATCCGGGCAGGGTCCCCAGACAACCCAGGGCGAATGCCAGCGTACCGGCCCCCACAGTCAGCCACGCGACCACCAGCACCACCCACGGCCCCACCTGCCCCAACCCCAGCAGCAGCGTGGCGGGCACGATCATGCCGTTCGATGCCAGCCCCTCGGTGGCGTTCTTGGCCAGGCCCTTCCAGGTTTGCCCCGCACTGTGGTACATCCGGCACCGGGCCAGGGAAGTCGCGTCGCACAGGTCGGTGGCGAAACCGGCCCGGCGGAAAGACTTCGGCAGGTTGATCCCGTCATGCAAGGTGGCGCGGATCGCCTCGTGCCCTCCCGAGGTGAAATAAGCCTCCCGCCTGGCCAGGAACAACTGCCCGCAACCCGATGCGTATGCCGGACTCACGCTTTGACGCATCCGGTCCATCGGCAAAAAACCCAGCAACACAAAATGGATCAGCGGGATCAGCATCTGCTCCATCAGCGTGCCGGTGATCTGCCTGGGTACCCCCGAAACCAGCGCGGCTCCGCTTTGGTCCAAAAAACCGGCCAACCGGCCGATGCTTCCCGGCTCCAGCCGCACATCGGCATCGATCCACAGCAGCAATCCGTGCCTGGCCCGATTGGCCAGCACCCAGCAGGCATGCTGCTTGCCGCACCACCCGGGTGGCAATTCCGGCGCGTTTTCCAGGCGCACCCGGCTGTCCCTGGCACCCCAATCCTTCACGATCCGCGCAGTCTGGTCGGTGGAATGGTCATCCAGCACCACCACTTCCAGGTCGATGCCATCCTCCCCCGCGGCCAAGGCGGCCTCGATCGCCTCGCCGATCGCCCCCTCCTCGTCCCGCGCCGGGATCAGCACCGAGATGCCCACCTGGCTCGCGGGCCGCGATTCCGGAGGCGGCAGATACGCTTTCAGGTTCTTGAAAAACATCAGGAAGGGCAGCACTGCCAATAGCAGGCAGGCAAGCGCCAGCCACATGAGAGGTGTCAGGATCATCGCTTCGCCGTTCCGTCGTTTTTACCCAGCGCTGCGGCATGGCTGCCGTCAAATCGTCGCAGCCCCATCCAGGCGGTCAATCGGCGGATGCGGTCATACATGCCGCCCACGCCCGCCTTGCCGGTCTGCATGGTCTCAAACAGGCCCGGATCCCGTTGAACGGAGGCGGCAGCCAGTTGGTCCATCGCCGCCTCCAGCCGGCTGGAAAGCAACCCGGTCCAACCGTCACCATCCAGACCATGACCCGGCCGCACGGCAACCGGCTCACCAAAATGAACCAGGGCTTCAGGATTTTTTTCATCCCAAAATGGATATTCCAGGGCGACTGGCAACACCGTGGCCGATCCGTCGAACCGCGCCAACGCTTTGCCCAGCCCGGGCATCAGGCGCACGGGACGCTGCCTCGGGTCGGTGAAACGCCCCTGCGCCGTCACCCAGAGAATGGCATCCGGTTCCCGGAGGACCCTGCCCGCAACCCGCAGGAAGGTGACTGCCCCGCGGGCGGTCCCCTGCTCCACCCCGAAAAACCCCATTTTCCTGAAGAAGCGATAAGTCCCCAGGGCCTGGGAATCGATCGGCGCGAAGACCCGACGCTCGGGATAGCGGGTGCTCAGCAAGGCGCTGATCACAGGGTCCCACCAGGAGGGGTGGTTCACCACCACCACCAGCGGTCCCAGAGGATTCAGATCATGGCCCAATCCGGTGCGCAGGATTCGCAGGGCATGGAAATGCGGCGGAAAATAGTAACGACGGCAATACCACCGAAACCAGGAGACCACGCGGGGAGACCATTGGGGCAGGCTGTCGTCACCCTCACCCGCCATGGCCCGCACCTCGCCCGAATCTCACGCCTTCACAGGCGCCGGACCATTCACATCCTGGTCGACCGTGTCGCCGGCGATCCAACCGCTCATCAGGGCCATCGGCATGCCCGGCCCCGGGTGGGCGGAACCGCCGGCAAGGTAAAGACCGGGCACATCGGGGCTGCGGTTGGCGGGCTTGAAGGCCCCGAACAACCGGCCGTGGCTGGCCAACCCGTAGATGGCGCCGTTGAGCACCCGGTAGCGGTCGTGGATGCTCTGCGGGGTCAGCGAACCTTCAAACACAATCCGGTCCCGGATGCCTTTCATGCCGCCGGTGGTTTCCAGTTTGTCGAGGATCACCTCGCGGTACCGGGGCAGCATTTCGGCCCAATTGTGGTGGGGCCTCAGGTACGGGGTGTGCACCAGAACATACAACGCTTCGCCGCCGGGAGGCGCCACCGACGGGTCGGTGGAAGCCGGAGCGCAGACGTAGCAGGTGGGATCAGGGGCGGGTTCGCCGCGGTTGTAGATGGCGTCGAACTCTTCCTCGGCATCGCGCGAAAACACGAAGTCGTGGTGGGCGATATGGTCATACCGCTTGTTCAGGCCCAGATACAGCACCACTCCGGAACAGGCGGGCTCGTAACCGCGCCGCCCCTCAAACCGATCCGCGGCCTGCCCGGGAGCCAGCAATTCGCGGTGGGTGCGCACGGTGTCGGAATTGGAGACCACAATGTCAAAAGCGTGCTTCTTGCCACCCGCCTCCACCACCCCCGAGGCATGCCCGGAACCATCCTGCTCGATCCGGGTGACCTCGACCCCGCAGTGGATGGTCACACCCAGCTCCCCTGCCAACTTGGCCAGGGCTTTGGGCACTTCACGTGTCCCACCCATCGGGTACCACACGCCCTCGTCTGTCTGCATGTGGGCGATGCCGCACAGCACGGCGGGTGATCCGTAGGGGGATGACCCCACGTATTGGGTGAAGTGGTCCAGCATCTGCGCGACGCGCTCATCCGGCACATATTTGCGGACCGTGGCGGCCACGGTGCTCACCGGCCGCATCGACATCACATCGCCCAAGGTGGACAGGTTGACGGTGTCCTTGAAACTGAACATGTCCCACAGCGAACCGATCGACTTCCAGAAGAAGAACTTCTGGCTGATGCGGTTCAGACGCTGGGAAAGCTCCTGGAATTTCCGGTAACCCTCGGCGCTTTTGGGATCCAGGCCGCGGATCTTCTCGACCATGATCTGGACGTTTTCCATCAGGTCCAGATGCGAACCGTCCTGATAAAAGCACCGCCACTGGGGGTCGAGACGGACAAGGTTGAGCCGGTCCTCCAACTTGTGACCGGCTTCGGCAAAAATCCGCCGCAACACGGAAGGCAGCGTCAGGATGGTGGGCCCCATGTCGAAGCGGAAGCCGTTCCCCTCCAACACCGCGGCTTTGCCGCCGACCCAGTCGTTCTTGTCGAACAGAGTCACCTCATGGCCGCGGGCCGCCAGCGTGCAGGCCGAAGCCAGGCCGCCAAGCCCACCACCGATGATGCCAATCCGTTTTTTTGACCTGGCAACCATGCCTGCAACTCCGTCCATGAGGTTAGCGGCTGAATGCGCTAAGTCTATCCGATTGGTTTTATTTAGATGGTGGCCTTCAAATGGCAACCTTTTCGGGCGTGCGGGCCTTTTGCTTCCTCACCAAGGGCCACCAACCGCCGGTTGACTGGCTGTCGTCATCGCGGGGCACGCAATGCTCATGCGGCAATCCGAAATCCTTCAGCATCAGGCGGGAGCTGATGCGGGCGGATTCGTAAATGACCGGCAAGCCGCTTCCCGGGTGGGTGCCGCCACCGGTGAGGTAGACCCCCTCGAGATCCTCAAAACGATTGCGGGGGCGAAGGTGCAGCATTTGGCCCAGGTTGTGCGCCAGGTTGAACACCGCACCCATGTGGACCGAGTACTGGTTTTCCCAGTCATCCGGCGTGAGCATCCGCTCGTGGCGGATGAGCGGGCGCAGATCTGGCATGCCCAGCTTGCGCACCTGGTCGAGAGCCAGCTCGCGGAATCGGGGGGCCTCCTTGCGCCAGTCGATGTTGGCATGGCGATGCGAAACAGGGACCAGCAGGTAGAGCGAGCTGTGCCCCCGGGGCGCCATGGACGGGTCAAGCCGGCTGGGATTGTGCAGATAGAAGGAGGGATCCTTGGGCAACTGGTGGCGCGAGTCGATGTCCGCCAGGTTCCCCTCGTAGTCCCCGCTCATGTAGATCGTGTGGTGCTCGAGTTCCGGGAAGGAACCCTCCACCCCCAGATAGAGCATGAACGTGGAGCAGGATAGCTTCTTCTTGCTGATGCGGGCATCTGTCCAGCGTTTGCGCAGGTTATCCGGAACCAGCTTGCGCATGGCGTGGCAGAAATCGGCATTCACCATCATCGAGTCGCAAGGGAAACGCTCATCCCCGGCGATGGCGGCCTTCACCCTGCGGCCCTCAAATTCGAGCCCCGTCACCTCGCGGCCGGTCAGAATGCGAACACCCATGGAACGGGCGACATTGGCCATCGCCTCACTGACGGCACCGCACCCGCCCATCGGATGCCACACGCCGTTCTCGTACTCCAGGAAGCTGAGGATCGAGAACAAACTGGGGCATTTGAACGGGGACATCCCGAGGTATTTGCTCTGGAATGAAAACGCCAGACGGATCCGGGGATCATCAAAATACCTTGCCAGCTCACGCTCCAGAGACAGCGCCGGGCGCAGGGTTGGCAGCAGTTTCATCATGGGCCAGGTGAGAACATCGGCCAGGCTCTGGAAAGGTTGTTCCAAAACCGGGCGGAACAACCGCATCTTGCGCCGGTTGTCTTCCATGAAACGCGCGAACTGATTGGCATCGCGGGGGCTGACAGCCGCGATCTGGTCACGCATACGATTCAAATCGGGGGTGGCCCGGATTTCACCGCCACCGCCGAAAATCAGGTGATACTGAGGGTCGAGCCGGCGGAGGTCCACATGTTTGTGGAGGTCGGTACCCACCGCCTTGAAGATGCTCTCGAGAACGCGGGGATAGAGAAAAAAGGTGGGCCCGAGGTCAAACCGGTATTCGCCGTTGGGCGTTTTGGCGACTTGGGTGCTGGTGCGACCGCCCACGCAGGGAAGACGTTCCAGAACCGTGACATCCAAGCCTGCTTTGGCCAGAAGCATGGCGGACGCCAAACCACCCGGGCCGGCTCCAATGATCACTACCCGTGGCATGCAGAATCTCCGGGCGTGACCCCTTCAGCAGAATTCGGCGCAGAATAACATCCCCGACCTTGAGGCGCCATCCGGCTCCAACCTTTGCCACGCTAAACACTTGTAAGAAGGCGGATTCCCCCGCGTCCACTTCAAGTCCACTTGATTTGGCGGGCAGCCTTGCCGATGCTTCTGCGGCCTCGCGATACCCCCTCCCGGGAATCGGGGCCCGGACTTTCCAGGCCGGACGCTTGAACGTTTGTCGCAACCTGTTTCAAAGGAACAACTTGTGACCCAAGCTTCTCCGATTTTATCCTTGGAAGGCGTCTCCTTGCGGTGGGGGAAACGCTGGGTGGTGACCGGCCTGAACCTTCAGGTGGAACCCGGAAAGATTCTTGGATTTCTCGGGCCGAACGGATCTGGAAAAAGCACGACACTCGCCGCGATCAGCAGTCATAAACCTATAGACGAAGGTGAAATATTAATTGGCGGGATATCGGCGCGGGAGGCGCCGGAGCTGTATCGGCAGCGTCTGGGCTATGTTCCCCAAGACCTGGCGTTTTACGAGGAGCTTTCGGCCCGGGACAACTTGCTGTTTTTCGGGCGGATGTATGGCCTTCACGGGCGGGCACTCCGCGAGCGGGTGATGGACGCCCTTGAATTCGTTCAACTGGTCAACCAGGCGGAACGGAAGCCCAGTTCGTTCTCAGGCGGCATGCAGCGACGCCTGAACCTGGCCTGTTCTCTGCTACACGATCCACCGGTGCTCCTGCTGGATGAGCCCACTGTTGGTCTGGATGTGGCTTCGCGGGAAGCGATCTACGATTTGCTCACCCATCTGCGCAAGCGGGGGAGGGCCATTGTGCTGACCACCCATCTGCTGGAGGAGGCCGCCTCCCTGTGCGACCAGATCGCCATCCTGAATCAGGGCAAGCTGATGGCGCATGGCAGCCTGGAGGAGGTTTGCGCCCACCTCAGTCCCCGCGGAGTGGGTTATTTCTCCGCCGATGGAAGGCTGGAGCCCGGCAAACCGGGACTCTCACGCCACAAGGGAGAGACTTTGTCCCCTGAGCCCGGCCAAACCGTGCCCCGGGCGCTGGCGCGCATGATCGCGAACCTGGCGGCGCAGGGTGAGGCCCACCGCCGTGTCGCAGCTCCCCACGATTCCACCAGTCTGGGGGGCCTGGAAAAGGCAGCCTGATGATCAACCAGATCCGCCTAGCCTGGGAAGTTTGCCGCAAGGATCTGCGCCTGTTCATGGCAGACCGGCGCGGTGTGCTGCTTTGCTTCACGGTTCCGATCGTGCTGGCCTCGCTGTTCGGCCTGGTGTTTCGCAACACCAGCAAGGGTGAGATCGAGGCCTTTCGAGCCGCCTTGGTGGTGGAAAGCGATTCCGAGCTGGCGAGGGCTGTGACGGAGTCATTGGAAGCGCAAAATATCTTGAATCTGGAACGGATGGACTTGGCCCAGGCTCAGCGCTGGGTGGCGAGCCGGGAGGTTCCGGTCGCGCTCATCCTTCCCAAGGAATTCGGCTCAGGGTCCACGGATATCCTGGACCACCATGGCACGGCAGGGCTGGTAAAACCGATGGTGCTGCACGCCAGCGGCAACGAGATGGAGGCCCGACTAGCTGAAGGGATTCTGGCGGAAGCGGTGGCCCGGCGGACGGCTGACCGTTTCCTCGCCTCACTGAGGACCCTGGGGGTGCCGGGTGTGCAAACCATGGCCGACAAGTTCCAGGATCTAGGCCGGGTGGAACGCGTGTGCGCCGCCGACACCGACCGCGACCGGGCAGTGTTCGGTCACAGCTTCTGCGGCATGACCCTGCAATACCTTTTGTTTTTGGGGATGGATTGCGGCCTGCTGCTCCTGCGTGAGAGACGCCAGGGGATCTGGCGCCGGCTAACGACCACACCAGCCCGTCCTGGCACCGTCCTGGCGGGACGGGCCCTGGCGACAACGCTGATCGCACTGGCACAGTTGACATTCAGTTTCGGATTCGCCCGGTTGTTTTTTGGAG
>CAWUOE010000134.1:0-8403 GCA_963923355.1 uncultured Gemmataceae bacterium
AAACCGAAGATTTTTAGGTGGAACCGGGTTTCGGAGGGTTTTCTCAGGTCTACAGGGGCAAAAACCATGCATCAGACCGAGAAAACGGCCAGAAAACCTAATATTCTGTAAGGAGTGAGGATCCCAGACTTATCTTCATTAACTTGGTGCAGATAGTGATCTTTGCTAAAAAGAATGGGACCCATTTCCGCGACCGACTGCGAAAGAGGCCATGAACCACTACCAACAGCTCGAGGCCGAGGCCATCGAGATCATGCGCGAGGCGGTGGCCGGGGCGCGCAAGCCGGTGATGATGTATTCCATCGGCAAAGACTCCTCGGTGATGCTCCATTTGGCGCGCAAGGCGTTCCACCCCGCCCCGCCTCCCTTCCCGTTGCTCCATGTGGACACCACCTGGAAATTCCAGGCCATGTACGCCCACCGCAAGCGCATGGTGGAGGAGTCCGGTATGGAATTGCTGGTCCACACCAACCCCGAAGGCTTGAAGGCCGGGGTGAATCCCTTCACCCACGGGTCCAGCTACCACACCGATGTGATGAAAACCCAGGCGCTGCGCCAGGCGCTGGATCAGCACGGCTTCGATGTGGTCTTTGGCGGCGCCCGCCGCGACGAGGAGAAGTCGAGGGCCAAGGAACGCATCTTCTCCTTCCGCTCAGCCGGCCACCGGTGGGACCCCAAGGCCCAGCGCCCGGAGTTGTGGAACCTTTACAACACCCGCACCCGACCCGATGAGACCATCCGGGTCTTTCCCCTGTCCAACTGGACCGAGCTCGACATCTGGCAGTACCTGCATGTCGAGCAAATCCCCATTGTGCCCCTCTACTTCGCAGCCGAGCGTCCCGTGGTGCGGCGCGGCGGCATGTGGATCATGGTGGATGACGACCGCATGCCGCTGGAGCCCGGCGAGAAGCCGGAAATGCGCATGGTCCGCTTCCGCACCCTCGGCTGCTACCCCCTCACCGCCGCCATCGAGAGCCCCGCGACGACGATGGAGGAGATCATCGCCGAGACCTTCAACACCGTCAGCTCGGAACGCCAGGGCCGCCTGATCGACAGCGACACGCCCGGCTCCATGGAAAAGAAAAAGCAGGAAGGGTATTTCTGATGGGCGAGCTGCACGCGAAAAACATTGCCGAGTACCTGGAGGAGCAGCGCCGCAAGGAGACGCTCCGCTTCATCACCTGCGGCAGCGTCGATGACGGCAAAAGCACCCTGATCGGCCGGCTCCTTTACGAGTCGAAGTGCATCTTCGACGACCAGCTCAAGGCGCTGGAAAGCGACTCGAAGCGCTACGGCACCACCGGCGAAAAGATTGACTTCGCGCTGTTGGTCGACGGGCTCGAGGCGGAGCGCGAGCAGGGCATCACCATCGATGTGGCCTACCGCTTCTTCGCCACCGACCGCCGCCGCTACATCGTCGCCGACACCCCGGGCCACGAGCAGTACACCCGCAACATGGCCACCGGCGCCTCCACCGCGCAGTTGGCCATCCTGCTGATCGACGCGCGCAAGGGCATCCTGCCCCAGACGCGCCGGCACCACCGCATTGTCACGGTGATGGGCATCCGGCATATCGTGCTGGCGGTCAACAAGATGGACCTGGTCAACCACGAGGAGGCGGTCTTCCGGAAGATCGAGGCCGACTACCGCGAGTTCGCCAAAGACGCCCACCTGACCACGCTGCAGGCCATACCGCTTGCCGCGGTGCATGGTGACAACGTGATGAAAGCCAGCGGCAACATGCCCTGGTACCACGGCCCCACCCTGTTTGAGCATCTGGACACCTTGGATGTCAGCCACAAGGCCACGCGGGAGGCGTTTCGGCTGCCCGTGCAGTGGGTCAACCGGCCGAACCTGAATTACCGGGGGTTCTGTGGGCGGATCGCCGAGGGCAGGGTCCGCCCGGGTGACAAGGTCCGCATCCTTCCCTCCGGCCGGACCACCACGGTCAAGACGATTGATTTCTTCGGGCAGCAACTGCCGGAAGCCGAAGAGGGGGCTTCGGTCACCCTCACGCTGAATGAGGAGGTGGATGTCAGCCGCGGCGACCTGATCGCGGCGGCCGATTCGCCGCCCGAGGTGGCCGACCAGTTCCAGGTCCGCATCCTGTGGATGGCCGAGGAGGCGATGGTCCCCGGGCGGTCCTACTGGCTGAAGATGCACACGAAGGAAGTCACCGCCACGGTGATGGAGATCAAGTACCGCGAGGATGTGAACACCGGCGCCCATCTGGCCGCCAAGGTGCTGCACCTCAACGAGATCGCGGTGGCCACGCTGTCCACCACCCATCCGGTGGTTTTCGAGCCCTACACGACCAACCGGGCCCTGGGCGGGTTCATCCTGATCGACAAGCTGAGCTGCGCCACCGTGGGGGCGGGCATGGTGGAGTTCGCCCTGCGCCGGGCCAGCAATGTGCACTGGCAGGCGCTGGAGGTGAACCGGCAGCAGCGGGCCCTGATCAAGCACCAGACGCCCCGCTGCGTCTGGTTCACCGGGCTGTCGGGTTCGGGCAAATCCACGGTGGCCAACCTGCTGGAGAAACGCCTGCATGCCGAGGGCCGGCACACCTATCTGCTCGACGGCGACAACATCCGCCACGGCCTGAACCGCGACCTGGGTTTCACCGAGGCCGACCGCGTGGAAAACCTGCGCCGTGTCGCCGAGGTGGCCCGGCTGATGGTGGACGCCGGCCTGATTGTCCTTGTCAGCTTCATTTCCCCCTTCCGGGCCGAGCGGCAAGCCGCCCGGGAGCTGTTCGGCGAAGGCGAGTTCATCGAGGTGCATGTCAGCACGCCCATCGAGGAGTGCGAGAAGCGCGATGTGAAGGGCCTGTACGCGAAGGCCCGCAGTGGGGCCCTGAAGAACTTCACCGGCATCGACAGCCCCTACGAGGCGCCCGAACACCCCGAGCTGTCGATCGACACCAGCAAGCAGGCCCCCGAGGAATGCGCCCTTGCGGTCTTGCGGCTGGTGGAGGGGAAATAGCCCTTCTGCAGGGCTTGAAAAACTTGGCAAATCCCGGAGGCTAGTTGAAAGCAGACTGACCCCGGGACTTGCGCCATGACATCGACCCGCCCATTGCTGAAAACACTGTTTGCTGTTCTGACGCTGGCCGGGTGTCTGGCGGTCTGCCCCGCGCGGGGAGAGGACGCCACGCCCATCCGGGTGATGAGTTTCAACATCCGCTACGGCACCGCCAGGGACGGGGAGAACTCCTGGACCAAGCGCCGGGATTTTTTGGTGGAGACCATACGCCAGTTTGATCCCGACCTGCTGGGCACGCAGGAGACGCTGGCGGACCAGAAAGATTTTCTTGCCGAAAAGTTGCGGGGCTATGAGCCGCACGGGGTGGGCAGGGATGACGGCCAACAGAAGGGCGAGATGGCCGCCCTGTTTTTCCGCAGGGATCGGTTTGAAAAAATCGCGGGCGGTCATTTTTGGCTGAGCGAATCGCCTGACACGGTTGGAAAGAAGGGCTGGGACGCCGCGCTGCCCCGGTTGGTCAGTTGGGTCAAGCTGAAGGAGATCAAGGGCCCCGATCCGTTGCCCCTGTTGTTCCTGAACACCCATTTCGATCACATGGGGAATCAGGCGCGGGAGGAGTCGGCGAAGCTGATCCGCCGCAAGATCACGGAGCTGGGGCAGGATTGCCGGGTGGTGGTGACCGGGGACTTCAATGCCGGCGAGGGTAGTAAACCCTACCAAGCCTTGTTTGGTTCGGAAGGCAAGGCGGCCAGCCCGGTGGAGGACACCCTGCGGGCGTACAGGCCGAGACGGGGCAAGGAGGAAGGCACCTTCACCGCCTTCAAGGCTTCCAATTCCACCGGAGACCGCATCGATTGGATTGGGGCTTCCCGGCACTTTGAGGTGCGCACGGCGGCCATTGACCGAACGCAAAAGAATGGCGCCACACCTTCCGACCATTTTCCAGTGACGGCCGTCCTGCGGGCCCAAGGCAAGCCCAACGAGAAGAAGACACTGCGGGTGCTTTGCTACAACATCCACCACGGCCGGGGCACCGATGACAAGGTGGACCTGCCGCGCCTGGCCCAGGTGATCCGGAGCGTTGATCCGGACCTGGTGGCGCTGCAGGAGGTCGACAACAAGACCAAGCGGACCGGCGGGGTGGACCAGACCGCGGAACTGGCCCGTTTGACCGATATGGATGGGCTGTTTGGCCGGCAGATTGATTTTCAGGGAGGCACCTACGGCCAGGCGGTGCTCAGCCGGTTTCCGATCACGGGGAGCGCGATCCATGTGCTGCCCGGGGAGCCCGACCGGGAAACGCGGATCGCCTTTGAAACCCGGGTGAGCGTTTTCGGGAAGGAACATTCGTTTGTCAGCACGCACCTGCACCACCAAAGCAACGACTTCCGGGTGCGGCAGGCGGAAAAGATCCGTGAGGTATTCGCCGGAGCGGACCGGCCGGTGATCGTGGTGGGGGACCTGAATGCCTACCCCAACAGCAAGCCGCTGCAGGTTTTCAAGGGTGGTTGGAGCAGCGCCACAGCCGACCGGCCGATCCCCACATTCCCCGCGGGGAAGCCAACCAACCAGATTGATTACATCCTGTTCAAACCGGGGGACCGGTTTGTCGTACAGCAGGTGAGGGTGCTGGAGGAACCGGTGGCATCGGACCACCGGCCGATCTTCGCGGTGCTTCAACTCGCAGGGCCGTGAGCCGGCCAGGGAGAATGGATGATGGCGAACGAGAAAGAGATCCTGTTTTTGTTGCCCCCGGCCTTTCCGGATGCCAAGCAGGGGGCCGGTGATTTTTTCTGCCCCGACTGCGTGACGGTGAACGGCCTGCTGGCCTATCACCCGCACCTGCGCGATCGTATCGAGGTGAGGGTGGCGCCCTTTGCGCGGCCACGCCAGGAGGTGATCGCCCTCTTGGGGCCGGACCATCAAGGGTGCCCTGTATTGGTGCTGCCGGAAGTGGCGCCTCCCGAAAGTGCGCCGGTGCGCCGGTCGATCACCGGTCGGCAGTTTGTTGCGGGGGCGATTGAAATCGGTGATTATCTGGCGAGGAAGTACGGCACGCCCGTGCCGCACCGGTAACCCGACCGAAAGGATTCGATGAAAACCCCGCTGCTTCCCATGGTCTTCGGTGCCCTGGCCGGGGGCATGGGGTGGGGCATCCGCGGCCAGTATGGCCACGAGACCGGCGCGATGATGGCCGGTCTTCTGGTCAGCTCGGTGGCGGCTGTGCTGTTTTGCGGGCAAGCTTCGGGCCTGGGGACTTTGCGTGCCATCGCCTGGGGCACCCTGGGTATAGGGATCGGCGGGTCGATGACCTACGGCCAGATCATCGGGTGGACGCAGAATCCGGCGCATGTCGGCCACTGGGGTGACTGGTCCTGGGGGATGCTGGGGCTGGCAGTCACAGGGGCGATCTGGATTGGTTTTGGCGGCGCATTCCTCGGAATGGGGTTGGGCGGCAGGCGATACACCGCCCCGGAAATGTTGGTGCTGTTGGCCTGCCTGCTGGGGCTTTACCACCTGGGTGTGTGGCTGTTCAACCAGCCGTATGACCCGAAACAACAGCAACTGCCATGGATCTATTTTTCCAACCGGGCGGACAAGCCGCGGTTTGAATGCTGGGGCGGGCTGGGGCTGGCCCTCGCTGGGCTCCTCACCTATCTGGCAGGAAAGAACGACAGGCTGGGCTGGAAACTGGGACTGTTTGGCGTGCTGGGTGGTGCGCTGGGTTTTCCCGGCGGGCAATGCTGGCAGTCGTGGCACGCGTG
Source organism: uncultured Gemmataceae bacterium (assembly GCA_963923355.1). Classification (GTDB taxonomy): domain Bacteria; phylum Planctomycetota; class Planctomycetia; order Gemmatales; family Gemmataceae; genus UBA6894. Next base: position 5,751 of record CAWUOE010000134.1, read on the forward strand.
GAACCGCGAGTGGATCGCGGGAAGCCCTTTTGGCACCCTGGCGGGGCTGATCAACTGGTGGAACCTGATGGAGATCACCTTCGGCATGGTGATGGGGGCCACGCTGCTGCTGGGGTTGTGGTGGAACCGCGGCGGGATCCAACCGGCACACCTGGAAGGCGAGTCGTGCCAGGACCGGTGCACCGATGGATGGTTCCTGTTCGCTCACCTGAGCCTGCTCACCCTGGGAGAGTTTTTGGAAGTGCCGCTGTTGAACGCGTGGTACGGTCTGGGTTTGGTGATGGTGGTGCTGCCTCTGGTGGCCTCGGTGGAATCCTGCCGTTGGCCGGGATGGATCACGGGGCCGGTGGTGGTGTTGCCGATCGCTGGGAAAACGCTGCGTTACATGGCTGAAAAGCACGGGGAATTGTCAGCGGTGGATTGGCTGGTTTATCTAGCGGCTCCCATGGTGGTCGCCTTCTGGTTTGCCTGTCGGTTGAACCGGAAAATCTGGCTGGGGTGCGAGGGGGCCACAGTCGGCCGGACTGTCCTGCTTTTTGGTGTCTGGATGTTCTTCTTGCTGAACTTCGCGTTTTTCGATTACCCCTGGCCCTGGCAGCCGTGGACCGGACGCACGCCCAGCGCGCTGGTGTATGGGGTGTGCCTGGCGGGGTTGAGCTGGGTGGCTTTGGCAATGCCGGAAGAGAAGGGGGCGAGACCCCGGCTGGAGAAAAACCATTAGGCCCGGTGCAGGAAATTTTCAGGAACGAAAACATTGCGGACCTTGAAAGGTGCAGGAGATTCCAGAATTAGGCGCGCCCTCAAGGCGGTTGATCTGGCGTCCGGGAGAAAATAAGGAGTGGGGCTGAAGGTTTTCGCTACCCATTCCGCCGGAGTCATCCTCACCTCGCGGCACAGGGCGCTGGCAACCGCCGCAACAAGGCCTTCATTGTTTCCGGAAAGATCGGCCGGGCCCTCCGCCAGCATGCTTTGCCTTTCCGCGGGGCCGGCTCGACGGAACGCATCCACGAAGGCCAGCAGGGTGATTTGCGAGGCGGGGCGATTCCGGTTGAGGTCGTCAATCACATGCCGGGCTGTCAGCATCAAAGAGCTCCTCCACCATGAGTTGGGCGCGCATAGGCAGGCTTGCGGCCGGGAAAAAGTGAACCACCACCTCGAATACCTGGGCCGGCGTCCTAAGTTGCAAAACCCGTGCGAGTGTCCGGATATCCTCCTGATCGACGGGGCCCCTGGCTGCCAGGCATTTCATGGCCAGTAGCGTCCGCGGATTCGCCACCAAAACCTCGAGATTGGACCACTGGCACCATTCCTCGAACTCGGCGTTCTGCGGAAGGAAACCCTTGGCCGCATCATTCAGCCAATCCTCGGGAAGGTTGAGGTCGCCGGCGATTTTCCTGGCGGCCGCCCTGAGGACTTGGGGTTCGGTGAACCAACCATCCACATCCTTGGTGGAAGGCCGGGCAAGGTGCACCAGGCACATCACGGCACCACCGACGAGGAAGATCTGGCCCTTCACATCCCTGTTGGCCAGCTCTTCGTTCAGAGCGCCCAGAGCCCTGATGATCAAATCGCGGGAAATCAGTTGGTCGCTCATTTCAATCCGGACTCACCGGTCCCCCTATTTAAATTTTAGGCGGAATGTCCGTATTTATAAAGGGCCGTGTTCAGGCGAGGGCGTCGCGGAGGATGGAGGCGTTGGCGACGAGGGGAGAAGGGCGTGCGGTGCGGTCGAGGAGGGTGGTCTCGGGATCGAAGCCGAGCAGGTGGTAGATGGTGGCGAGGATGTCCTTGGGGCTGATGGGGCGCTCGGCGACGGTGCCGGCAATGCGGTCGGAGCGGCCGAGGACGCGGCCCCGGGCAATACCGCCGCCTGCGAGAGCGATGCTGTAAACCTGGGCCCAGTGGTCGCGCCCGCCGCCAGCGACTTTCTGGATCTGCGGGGTGCGGCCATGTTCGCTGAGGCAGACCACCAGGGTCTCGTCGAGCATGCCGCGCTCATCGAGGTCTTCGAGCAGGCCGGCCAGGGCGTGGTCCAAACCGGGGAGCAGCTCGTCCTTCATGCGGGGGAAATGGTCCCAGTGGGTGTCCCACCCGGTGCCGGCGAGGCCGTATTCATCCCAGAAGACGCTGACGAAGCGGGTGCCCGCCTCAACGAGGCGGCGGGCGGCCAAAGCAGATTGGCCGAACAGGGTTTCGCCATAACGCTCGCGGGCCCTAGCCGGTTCCCGGCGAAGATCGAGGGCGTCTCGGACGCGCCTGGAGCGGAGGAGGTCCATCGCGGAGGTACGCTGGCGGCCCAAGGCGGGGGCACCCGAAATGGATTCAAACCGGGGTTGGGCGAGTTCCAGTTGACGGGCGAGGCTGATGCGGCCGTCCAGTCGGTCGAGCACGACGGATTCGGTGCCGGGGCCATCGTTTTCGCTGAGGGTGAAACGGCAGTCTGCATTGACACCCCGGTAGGGTTCTGGAGCTTCCCAGACTTTTTCCTGCAGGGTCTTCTTGGCGGTACGGGTGCCGTGGCCGATGAAGTGGGTCCAGGTGGGGCTGTACTCGCCGCCGAGGAAGGCGGGGTAGGGTCCGGCGCGCTGGACCTCGCCGACCCGCTGGCTGGAGAACGGGAAGGGGAGGGCGAGGTTGTCGGGGATGGGGGCCT
>CAWUOE010000135.1:0-8393 GCA_963923355.1 uncultured Gemmataceae bacterium
TCCGCGGCGCTGCTCCAATTGACCAGGCGCTTGACGCGGGCGAACAAGCGTTCCAATTGGGAGGCGCTGAGGAAGCTGGGGGTGCCGCCGCCGAAATAGATGTACTGCACCTCGCGGTCGCGGGCCAAGGGCGAGCGCATCCACAATTCGACTTCCCGTTCCAGTGCCTGGACGTAGGTCTCGATGTCATCGGCCTTCTTGTCGGTGTAGACCCGGAAGTAGCAAAACTTGCAGCGCTTCCGGCAGAAGGGGATATGCAGGTACAGGCCGAGTGGTGTGTCTGGTCTGGGGAACTGATTCAACGCATCGAGGGCGGCGTGTTTGTTTTCCGGCTTCCAAAAGGAAAAAGGCGGGTAATTGGAAACGAAGTAATTGCCAAGGCCCGTCCGTTCCTGACGCTCCGCGCTGTCAGTGGTGGGTGATGCGGACATGTAGGGATGGCTCCAGCCGGGGTAGGCTGCCGGGAACCGCCAAGCAAATGGGACAGGGAGGTCCGACTTGGGCTGGCTCAGGCTCCTTTATCCTAACCCACGGGCAACCAATCACAAGGGCGGGGGCTTGCGGCTGCGAGGGCCTTTGAGGCGGGGTTCAGGAGGCAACTGACCGGCCGCCATTTTTTTGAGTTGCTCCACCAGCTTGTCCTGAAAAACCGGGGCAGGATCGCCTTTTTCGGGTTTCATTTCCAGGCCTTCCAACTCCTGTCGGAGGAGGGCCATTTCCACCGGGCTGAAGTCGGCCCGGGTGTCTTTGGCACCCTTGTCCTCGGCGGCGGCTTGGTGGGTTGGGACCAGGCCCTTTTCCCACGTTTCGAACCATTCCGCGACATCTAGGGGACAGGCCTTCCGGCGCTGGGCCGCCTCGCGGATGCGGCGATCATCGCTCACCACTTCCAGCCGGCTGGGGGAGGGGTGCCTCAGGATCATTTCTTCGAGCAGGTCATCGGCCTCGCCCTGGCTGAACACGACCTGCACGCCCCGCCTGCTGCCTTCCCGCTTGGAGACAAAGGGGCCCTGTTCCTTGGAGCCACGGCCATCGAACACGATCACCACGGAGGCGGGGTCAGGGGCTTTGGCGTCGATCCAGGCGACCAAGCGGTTACGGGCAGCCTGGAGGATGGACGCGCCACCGCTGCTGGCCTTTCCCGGAGGCATCCAACCCAGGGCAAACAGGGCGTTGTAGCCATCGATCAGGGTTCGGCTGTTGCGGATATCCATGGCCATGCCGGTTGGAAACGGAAAGGTCCGAAAAGCCCCGTGGATCGGTGAGATTCCGGGCCGCGATACATTTATCATGGCAAATCGGAGAGCGGCTTGGGACGGAATTGGCCAAAACCGGATGAAAAATCCGAAGCGATCCTTGAGAATGAGGCCAGTTGATTGACCAACCCCAGTGGGAGGGGAGATTCCATGGTTGGATTGCCTATCCTGTGGATGGCCTTGCTCACATCGTGCGCGGGGTGGAGCGGTTTGGGGGCAAACGGACCCGTGCCCCCCAACATCGTTGTCATTCTGGCGGATGACCTGGGCTATGGGGATTTGGGGTGCTACGGGCATCCCACCATTCGGACACCGCATCTGGACCGGATGGCGCGGGAGGGGGCCCGGTTCACCGAGTTCTATTCCGCCGCCGAGGTGTGCACCCCCAGCCGGGCCGCGCTGTTGACCGGGCGGTACCCGATCCGCAGCGGCATGTGCCACAACCAGTTCCGGGTGCTGCGCAACAATTCCACCGGCGGGTTGCCGCATGGCGAGGTCACCTTGGCGGAAACCCTAAAGCAGCATGGGTATTCGACCGCCTGCATCGGAAAATGGCACCTGGGAGTTTTTTCGATCCATCCGGATCACCATCCCTCCCGGCACGGATTCGATCACTTTTTCGGGCTTCCCCACAGCAATGACATGGACCCCCGGCCGGGGAATCCGGCGGGGGCGCCTGGGAAACTGGAACAGGATCCGGCCTGGTGGAATTCTCCCCTGTACCGAAACCAGCAGGTGATTGAACGGCCCGCGGACCAGACCACGCTGACCCGCCGTTACGCGGAGGAATCGGTCGCGTTCATCCGGGCAAACCAAGGCAAGCCGTTCTTCCTGTACCTGCCGCACACTTTTCCGCATATCCCGCTGTTCGCCTCGGGAGATTTCAGGGGGAAAAGCCCGCGGGGGCTTTACGGGGATGTGGTGGAGGAACTGGACCATTCGGTCGGGAAGATTCTCAACTCCATTCGGGAATTGGGTCTGGACCAGAACACGCTGGTGGTGTTCTCGTCGGACAACGGGCCTTGGACCGCACACAACCTGGCCGGGGGATCCGCGGGTTTGCTGCGGGGCGGCAAGGGCAGCACATGGGAGGGGGGCATGCGGGTTCCGGGGATCTTCTGGGGGCCCGGCATCGTGCGGGGCAACCAGGTGATTGCCGAACCGGCCAGCCTGATGGACCTGTTCACCACCTGCACCCTGCTGGGAGGGGGCCAGATTCCCCGGGACCGTGAAATAGACGGGTTGGATTTGCGGCCGGTCCTGAAGGGTGAGGGGGCGAGTCCGCGCAAGGAAATGCTGTACTACCGCGGCCAGCAGCTTTTCGCAGCGCGGGTGGGTGATTTCAAGGCGCATTTCCTCACACAGGCGGGCTACGGTGAACCCAAAGCGGTTGCCCATGATCCGCCGCTGCTTTTCAACCTGAAAGTGGATCCCTCCGAAACCACCAATGTGGCCATGGCCCACCCGGACATGGTGGCCAAGATTCGGGAGGCGGTGGACAGGCACCGGAGTGGATTGAAGGTGGTGGAAAGCCAGTTGATCGGCCAAGTTGCGGCTCCAAAAACCATGCCCTGAGGGTGCCGGCGGGCTTGGCCGGACGGGGCTTGATCGGGTAGGCTTGGAGCCGGTATTCATCTTTGCCTGAATGGAGATCGCCATGAAGCTGTTTCGTCATGCCCTGATTGCCGCCATTGCCTGCGTTTCCCTCGCGGGAATCGGCCTGTCCGAGGAGCCGACCGCGGCCAACCTGAAGGGTGCCTGGACCCGCGAAACCGACGGGATGAAGCTGAACTTCGAGTTCAAGGAAAAGACCCTGGAGATCAGCCTGGAACGGGACGGCAACAAGATCGTCATCGATTGCGATTACGGCATCGGGCGGGACCGTTCGATCTTCTGCCGGGTGCAGGAGCTGAAGGAGGGCAACGCCAACCTGGCCAAGGGGGACACCTTCTCCTTCAGCTTCGACGTGAACAAGGAAAAGGCATCCATGGGCGATCTGAAAAGCAAGGATTCGGACAGCGACATGGGGCGCCAGATCAAGATGATCGTGGAAGGGGAATACACGAAGAAGTGATCCCCGGGCGGGGTCACCCTGGCTTTTTGGCGATGGCCGCGCTGTGCGCGGCCATCTGTCATTTCCCGGTCCGGTCCATCGAGATCCGCCCATCCTGATCGATGGAGGCGAGGGTGCCATCGGTGTGCTGCAGGGTGGCCACGCAAAGGCGGTTCGGGCCCGTCTGGGATTTTTCGAGGGAGCGGAAAAACCACTCCCGTGGCAGGGGGACCGGGTTGGCGGGAGTTCCCGAATCAGCCTGCGGTTTTGCCAGCCACGCCTGGTGGAACCTGCCCAGCCAGAGCCTGGGGAGGGCGGTTTGGTCTTCCGGCAGGGGTTTGTCGCCCTGATCCGGACCGACAAACACCATGCTGCCCCACCGTTCGGGCAGGTGCATGTTGACCTCGCCCTGGGGTGACCAGACCCAGTTGGCCTCCGGCTTGCCCGGTTTTTTGACATATTTGCCTTGTTTCAGAGCGTTTTCGTCCCATTCCCACTCGACCCGGGAAAAGTTGATCCGCCAACGGTCACCCGGTTTGGGTGGCTCGGCCCCGCCCAGTTCGCGGAAGGATCGCCAGGGGATGGCGATTTCAACGGTCCAGGCCGTGTCGGTGTCGGAGGGGTCATTGAGGGTGCCCTCGAGCGCGGTTTTCACCTGAAGGCCCTTGATTTCCCAACTGTCCAGCGCCCGGCCCCCGTTGCGGTAGGGCTTGGTGAGTAGCAGGTCCCAGGTGGTGCCGAGGGCATTCAGTTCGAGTTCACCGTAGTCATGGCAATCGCCATCGGGGTCGATGAAGACCTCGAAATCGTTGTCGGCCTGGAAGATGTAGCTGTCGTGCTCGCGGAGCGTGGCCTGCAGGTGCGGTTCCTCCAACCGGGCGGCGATGTAGAGGGCCTTGTCGTCCCAGAGCATCTTCATCCGGGTTGGGTGGAGCGGCTTGGGTTTCCGCTGCCCCTCGATGTCGACGAAGGGCTCACTCCAGGCAGCCTGGGCCCAGCAGGGGTCCGCCAATTTGCCGTCCACGACGGGGGAGGCGTTCGCCCTGGGTACAGGAAACTGGCGGGGGGATTCGACCGGTGGGTCGGCAGGCTGGCCAGCCCAGGCCCAACCCCAGGCGGCCAGGGGGCATGCGATCACCATCGCGAAGGCCAATTTGTTCATTTGCGCAACTCCATCAGGCATCGAGCCAGGTCGGTCCGCGTGGATTGTAAGGAGGGACTGTCGGCGAGGTTGTGGAGTTCGTCCGGGTCGGTCTGGTAGTCATACAACTCGCGGGTGCCATCGGACCACTCGGTGTAGCGGTATCTTTCGTTCCGGACACTGTAGGCCATGCCTTCCTTAGCCCTTTTGGTCTGGGTGAAGGCCGGGCGCGCGTGGGGGGCGGCGGGATTGTCCAGCAGATGCCTGAGGCTTACCCCCTGCAGATTTTTGGGCGGTGTGATGCCGCAGAGGTCGGCCAGGGTGGGGTACAGGTCGAGCAGTTCCACCACCCGTGCCGAGTGGGCCCCCGCGGATTTCTGGCCGGGGGAGCTGATGAGCAGGGGGACCCTGGCACTGTTTTCGAAGAGGCTTTGTTTCATGACCAGGCCGTGCTCGCCGAAATGGTAACCGTGGTCGCTCCAGAAGACCACCACCGTGTTGCCGGCCAAGCCCATTTTGTCGAGGCCGTCCAGAAGCCTGCCCACCTGCGCGTCCACGAAGGAAATCGTCGCCCAGTAGGCCTGGCGGGCTTCCCGCACCTGTTGGGGGGTCACGCCAAACCAGGGCCAGGGGTTGTTGGAGGCGAACGCCTGCCTGGGCGCGGTCTGATGCTCGGGGTATTTGCCGGAAGGCAGCGGCACCTTGTCCAGGGGATAGAGGTCGAAGTACTTTTCCGGTGCCACGTAAGGGCAATGGGGGCGGTAGAATCCCGCCGCGATGAAAAACGGCTTGTCCCTCCATTGTTCCATCAGGCGCAGGGCCTCGGTGGCCACCTTGCCGTCCGTCTGTTCCTCGTCAGTGCCCGCGGCGCGCAAAAAGGACAGCGAGGAACCCAGGCCCCGACCCGGGGTGTGGTTGGTGAGTTTTTTTTCCTCGTCCTTGTCGCGGCCGCGGGGGTTGAAGCGTTGGTGCCAGGAGGGTTCATCGTCCAGGCCGTTGGTGCCGATCTGACCTGGGTTGCCGTAGTGGTAGATCTTGCCGACCCGGGCGGTGGAGTATCCGGCTTGCGCGAAAGCCTGGGGCAGGGTGACCACATCCGGCAAGACCGTGCGGAAATGCTTCTGCAGGTCAAAAACGCGCGTGGTATCGGGTCGAAGCCCGGTCATCAGGGAGGTGCGGCTGGGGGAGCAGAGGGGGAACTGGCAATAGGCGCGATCGAACCGGGTGCCGCGGGCGGCCAACCGGTCGATATTGGGTGTTTGTACAATCGGGTGGCCGTAGCAGCCCAGATCGTTGTTCATGTCGTCCACCGCGATGAACAGGACATTCCTTTTTTCGGCCCCGCAAGCAGGGGCGGCCACGGACAGGCAGCCCCAAGCCACCGCGAAGGCACAGAAGAATCGTTTCATATGGATGGGGATCCCTGGGGTTGAGTTGGGGAAAGAGTCATCTGCTTGCGGGGGCCTGACTTTTTTCACGGGCAAACCATTGGTCCAGCTCGGCCAGCTTGGCAGGCGGTGTGGTCAAGCGCAGCAGATCCAATTCGGCGGTGGCCGCATCATGCCTGCCGATCCGGAGCAGGACCAGGATGAGGAGGCTGCGTGTTTTTTCCCGGCTGGGTTCCATGGCCAGCGCCGTGCGGCAGGCCTTTTCCGCCCGGGAGTAATCGCCCTGGCGCAGGCATGCCACGGCCAGGTCGTGCTGGTAACCGGGGTGGAACGGATTGATGCGAACCGCGGCGGACAACTCCTCCACCGCCTCGTCGAGCAGACCCAGGCTGAGGGCCACCGCGCCGGCGCCCAGGCGGGTTTTCTCGTAATGCGGGCGGGCGGCGACCGCCCTCCGGTAGGCCTGGCGGGCCTCTTCGGGCCGGTCATTCAGGAGCATGGCATCGGCCCAGCCCTCCACGGCCGGCCAGTCGGCCGGATCCCTTTGCATGGACGAGCGGAGTGGTTCGAGGGCCGCTGCCGCCATTTCCCTGGCCAGGCCGGGTGGAAGGCCCATGTTCAGCATCGCCATCCTGGCCAAGCCGGTGTTGCGTTGCACCTCCGGACTATCCGGTTTCACCAGGTGGGAATGGAAGGGGATGAGGTCATGGGGGCCGGCGGTGGGCCGTTGGCCCGCCGGGCGGTCGGGCGGTGGAACGCGCGGGATGCTGTGGTCGGTGATGGAGGCGTGGTTCACCTCGGCCGCGTTTTGCGGCATGTGGCAGGCCACGCAGTAGTCGGCGGGTTGGCGGGTGCGGCGGTCCTTTTCCGAAACCGCGCAAGCGGGTTTGCCGGCATCGCCGGAATGGCAGGCGAGGCATTTTTGCCGGTAGTGGGTCACCTTGTCGGCCAGAGTTTCGGGGGATGCATGGGGATCGTGGCAGGAGGTGCAGCCCATTTTCCCGTCGCCCGCGGTGGCCTGGTAGCAGCGGCTCTGCATCATCTGCTCCACCGAGCTGACGAACTTGAAGCCCCCATCCTTTTGCCGACGATCCACGAAGTCCATCAGGAAATCCTGCAGCGGCAAACCGGGCCGAAAGTCGAACTCACCCAAACCGCGGCCGACCACCCGCTGCTCCCCCTGGACATGGCATTGCTCACAGACGGCCTGGCGCAGCGAGTGTTCCAGCCATTTCGGGTTGACCAGAGTGGGGTCCATCTGGCCCTTGGGCGGTCCGAGGCCATCGAGGCGCGCCTGGACATGCTTTTCCCCCGGGCCGTGGCAGCGTTCGCACCCAATGGGTAGACCATGAAAAATCGGCTCCCGAAACCGGTTTTCGGTGCCTTCCACATGGTCGGCCTGATTGGCGTGGCAGAACAGGCAGCCCGGGGTGACGGTGCGGGTGAAATGCTGGTTGCGAACCTCAAAGCTGGGTGAAAGGTCCCACCGGGCTTCCCGGCGGTACCAGGTGCAGGGGGATTGGAACAGGTAGCCATCCTGCTCCATGAGGTAGCTGCGCGCTTTGGCCCCCGAACCCACGGCAAACCTGGCGTTTTTTTCACGCAGGAACAGTTTGGCCAAATCGTTTTGGAGGGGCGTGGCACCGGGGCCCTGGCTCAAACCCTCCCGGTGGGAAACGCCTTGGTCGGAACGCAGGATCTGGTAGGCAAAACCATTGCCGACGAAGGGGTTTTTCGCCTCCGCATCGTACTTCTCAATTTTTGAGGCATCGGACACCAGGGACATTGCCTGCCCCATGGGGTGTTTGGCGAATGACTCCAAATGGGTATCGTGGCAGCCCATGCAGGCCTGATCGCCGACATACTGGACGGAGGGGTGAATGTTCAGAAAAGGACCCGAGTAGTTGAGGCGCGGGTCATGGGAGGCCGTATCCACTTTCCCGGGCCGTGAATTCACCCAGACCCAGGCCAAGCCAGCCAGCCCCACGGCGAGGGACAAAACCGCCCACGCGGGAATGGAACGAACCCAGGCTGGGCGGGAAGCGGATCCGATTCGCACGGGCAGGGAACTCCCGAAAAAAGAGCACGAGTCATTCAATTTAATCTTTGCTGTTTTTCCAAGCCAGCAGGAAAAAAGGGTTTTGGAAAGCCAGGTGTTTGGGTGCCTGGGGATGATGGATTTTGGATAGGGACGGAAAATCATTATGGGTTAGTGGGTTGGGGTGTGGAGATTTGGTTTGTTTGGCATTGGGTCTTTGCGGTGGTTGGGGTTTTGGAAATGGGTGTGCGGCTCTGAACCCAGGGAGACGGCTCGTTGAGCTCGCCTTACCCTGGGCTAAGGTCTGTAACTGCTGATGGGAGTACGGTTCTGAACCCAGGGTGGCGGCTCGTTGAGCTCGCCTTACCCTGGGCTGAGGCCTGCAACCCCTACAGGGTTGAATTGTGCCCACCCCATACCCCTCCCGCGGCGGGAGGGGGCATTCGTTTTTTAGTTGGAAGGCCCCTGGCGGGTCTGTGCTGTGACGGGGCGGGGCGTGCCGCCGGGGTGTCACGAT
>CAWUOE010000136.1:0-8378 GCA_963923355.1 uncultured Gemmataceae bacterium
GACCTGATTCGATCTTTTTCTTGAATAAATTATCTGGTAATCCTTATCTCAAATAATTTGCTGCTCGCATCCCATTTCCCCAAGGTTGCTTGCATGTGCACCGATTCATCGTCCTCCACGCATTTAAGCCTCATCCAGGAATCGATACTCAATCCCCACAACCTGGAGGCTGGTAAAAAGCTTTACCAGAAATACGCGCGAATCATCCAGCGCGTGGCCCGATCCATGGGCTTTTGCGAGGAAGATATCGAGGATCTGATCCAGGAAACCCTGCAAAGAATGATCATGAATTTTCCGCGTTTCACCCGGCGGCGTAAAGGGTCCTTCCGTGCCTGGGTCCGTCGGATCACCCGTTCCAACGCAGTCGACTGGATCAGGAAAAACCCTCGCGAAAACTGCCCGAAGCCTCGCGCCCTCGGCCACGCTGTCGCGATGTCAATCGTCTGTGAGTACGACACAGAACTCCTTGAGTTCGCCATCCGAAAGGTTCGCCTCGAAATTCAACCCAGCCAGTGGGAAATGTTTGAGCACGTCCGACTGGAGGGGCGGAGCGCAATGGAAATCGCGGGCCGGCACGGTGTGACTGTCCATGCGGTCTACAAGGCTGGGTTGCGTGTCGCCCAAAGAATTCGCGAAATCCTCGTGGAAATGGATAAGCGTGGCCCCCAGAAATGAACCCCTCATGCAAAGACGCCCGCCGGTTCCTGCATGCGCCGGATCCTTCAGTGGCACCCCGGGTCGCCCAGCATTTGAATGAATGCAAAGCCTGCCAGGCGGACTTCGAGCAGAAACCCGAGGCCCTAAATTTCGCATTCGAGCATGCTGTTATTCTTCCCCCGTTTCCAATCATGGCCGAGGCAAACCGCCGCATCGTCATGAATTTCCAGCATTCGGCCCCGGAAGCAAAAGGCACCCTGCCCACACCCTTCGCCCCGGGTTATACCTTGGGTGCCCCCATCCGGCGCACCGTCCGCAGCCAGGTGTTCCACGCCACCCAGGCAGGTTTGGACCGCGAGGTGGTCCTCAAATTCATAACCTGTTCCGCATCCCTGTTTGATTTTCAGCTACTTGCCCGTGAGGGTAAAATCCTCGGCGCCCTGAATCACCCCAACATCCTGACGGTCTACCAGACCGGGCGCTGGTCGAAGGGCATCTGGATGGCTCTCGAATACTGCCCCAGGGGTTCCTTGGCCGATTGGTTGGAACAGGAAAAGAGTTTTTCCCCCCGCGCCGCCGCCCAGATGATTCAAAAACTGGCTCAAGCGGTCATGGCCGCGCACAGGATCGGCATTATCCACAATGACATCAAACCGGGTAACATCCTGATTGGAGCCCATCGGGAACCGCTGCTGGCGGATTTCGGCCTCGCCCGCAGCCTGGCAGAAGATAGGCATGACAATCCGGGGCATCCCCTGACGGGTACCCCTGCCTACATGGCCCCCGAACAGGTCCGCGGCGAACTGCCTGATATTCGGACCGATGTCCACGCCCTCGGCTTGGTCCTGTATCAATTGCTCACAGGTCGATCGCCCTTCTGCAAGGAATCACAATTCCTGACCTTCCTGGAGGTCGCCCACACGCTCCCGCTTTCTCCCGAGCAGGTCCGGACAGCAATTCCAATCGATCTAGCCTCCATTTGCATGCGGTGCCTGGCCAAGGCACCGCATGACCGTTACCAGAGTCCCCGGGCCCTTGCCCTCGACCTTGGTCGGTTTCTGTCGGGCAAACCGATCCGGGCCCGGAAATGGAATTATCGCGAAAAAATGATCCAGTGGGTAAATAGGAACAAGGCCACTGCGGCGGCCCTGTCCCTGAGTGCGGCCATTTTGGCTGCCTCAATCCTGCTACTCGGCCTGATGGGTTTTCAAACCTATCAACAAAAAGAGGTGGCCATCGCCAATGCCCGCTTGGCCAACCATTATCTGGATAAAGCGGAAGCCCAGGCTTACGCCAGCGGCACGCAAGCCGCTTTGTTTGAAATGGAAACCGGGTTGACCGCCACCGCCCACCAATTGCTCAACCAGATCCCGTTCGGCATGCGCGGGTGGGAACACCATTACCTGACAGGTCGGCTTCGCCGGAACCAGGTTTCCCTGATGGGGCATGCGGGGCCGGTCAATGCCCTTGCCAACCACCCGGATGGCAGGAATTTTATCAGCGTCTCCTCCGATCGGTCAGTCCGTGTTTGGGATGGCTCCGAGGCCATTCAGGTCAGGAATCTGCTCGGGGGCAATCACTCCTTCGTCAACGCGGTCTACTCAGCGGATGGGCGACGTTTGGCGGTGGTGGATGCATCCGCCCGGGTCCGCATCCTGGACACCAGGTCCGAAACCTGGCTACCGGAAATCCAACTGCCCACCATTTTCGTTAATGAGAAACCACATCTGGGGCCCTTGGCCCTTTCCCTGGATGGTTCCCTCCTATATGCCCAAGATGATCAAAACCGCGTTCTGGAATGGCGGGTCGATTCAGGTATGCCGCTCCGTGCATTTCTCCCGGGCCATCGGGGCCGCGTCCATGCCATGGTCCTTTCCCCGGACGGACGCTTCTTGGTCACCGCCGGTGAGGACAATAAAATCCTGGTGTGGAACCTGGTCCAGGGCCGTTTGGAACGCGAAATAAACGGCAACCAAAAGGGATGCCGGTGCCTGGCCATTTCGGGAAATGGCAAATACCTTGCCAGCAGCGGTAAGGAAAAAAAGGTTAGGCTCTGGGATTTTTTGACCGGCCATCCGATCCATACTTTGGAGGGTCACGACGACTGGGTCAACACGCTGGCCTTCGATCCAACCGGCATAACCCTCGCCTCCGCTGGTGATGACCATGTCATCCGTTTGTGGAATGTGTGGAACGGGAGTCTGCTCCAATCCCTGAGAGGCCACCTGGACCTGGTCAACCAGGTCTGTTTTTCCAGCGACGGCACCAAGCTGTTCAGCGCTTCATCGGATAACACCATCAAGATCTGGAATCCCCGTCAGCCCATGGACCTGGACAAATTGCCCCATGGGAACTCCGTTCGCGCGCTCGCTTTCAGCCCCTGCGGGGGCACGATTGCCACCGCCGACTTTGATAACAAAGTCCGCCTCTGGTCGGCATGCGGCAAAACGCAGCTTGCCGAAATTTCCAACCTTTCCAGCAGAATTTCCAGACTCTGTTTCAGTCCCGATGGAAAATGGGTGGTGGTGGCCGGCGGAAGCCCCGCTTTGAAATTGGTCGATGTCAAAAAATGGATAATCTTCAAGGAATTAACGGGGGGCAATGCCAGCGTGGAGGATGGATGTTTTTCACCGGGAGGAAACCGATTTTTCAGCATTGATGCAGACAACACCTTAACCATTTGGGACACCGGATCTTGGCGCCCCCTGAATTCCACCCCTTTACCCCGGGGTGTGGATCGGAAATTAGCACTATCATCGGATGGCAGCCTCCTGGCGGCCGCGGGTTCCGGAAAGACCATCGTCGTGTTGAACACTAGGGACTGGAGCATCCGCTGGAAACTGGAGGCCAGCCAGGCCAAAACACTGGGCCTCGATTTCAGTCCCGATGGATCCTGTCTTGCCAGCGCCGGGTCCGATCGCGATATCCGGATATGGGACATGAAAACCGGTGGGATGGTTAAGGCACTCGAGGGTCACACGATGCCGGTCACCTCGGTGCGTTACAGCCCCGACGGCAATCGCCTGCTCAGCTCCAGCTTTGACCGTTCCATCCGATTATGGGATCCAGGCCGAGGCACTGAAATCATCACGTTACCCAACCACAGGTCCAACGTGCGGCAGGCCACTTTCAGCCCGGATGGACAATGGATTGCCAGCGCCGGCGACGACAATCAGGTCCTATTGTGGGATGGCACCGCCCGCATGGAGGAATACAGATTGCGCCAGTTCAATACCTTGTCGGACTTGGGCGAGGCCGTGGATGCCAATGCCAAGGCATTATCCAAAGAAAATTCCACATGGCCATCCGTCCAGGAGCTCATCGGTCCAGGGAGCAACAAGGGTTTTTCGCTTGTCCGCAACGGCCAAGAATACCTCATCATCAACCGCCAAGCGGGGGAAACCCGCATGGCGCGAGAGCGAGAATTGCTGCACTCCTGGGAATAACACGGACGGATGGGTTGTTGATTTGCCTTCCAAGACTTCTGCTGCGTCAAAATCTTTCAAACAACCCAAACCAGGGCCGAAAACTGGGAGCTTTGGCTCAACTGCGGCGGACACTACTAAAACGCTAAATTATTCGCCATTTGGACATGAATTTTGATTTTTTTTATTTATTTTACATTTTTTATCCTGTTTTCTTCGCTTTCATTTTCCTCAATGAAACAAATGGGCCACTTGCAGGTGGATAAACTCAACTGCGTCCCGCGAAATTTGCTTGCGGACAGTCGTTCCCAACCCTGTGAATGGAATGGCTAAAAAATGAAAATTTGATTGGAGTCTCGGTTTTGCCTTGCTTGGCCGAGATTCAACATGGGACATTGGCATCTTGCAAATCGATGCTGGATTTTCAACAGCTACCCTCCAAGGGGTTGAAAGCCATGCCCTTCTCCCAGTCTTCCACCGATCTCTCCTTCATTCGCCATTCCTTCCTGACTCCGGCCGATCTGGCAGCCGGGTCCACCTTCTACGGGAAATATTCGGCGATCATCCGCAGGACCCTGCGACGCATGCAGGTCCAGGGAGCGGATGAGGAAGACCTGGTCCACGACACCCTCCATCGCATCGTTGCCCATTTCGGGAAATTCAAACGCAGACGCAAGGGTGCCTTCCGCAGTTGGGTACGACGAGTCGCCCGCTCGGCGGTCGTCGAATGGCATCGTAAAAATCCGGTCATCGCATTTTTCCAGCTTCCTGATTTCGCCAAAGCACTGGCGCGCACGCTTTCCAGTGAGCTGGACGTCGATCTGGCTGAAGCCACCGTTTCGGCAGTCCGGCTGGAGGTCCACCCGCTGCAATGGGAAATGTTTGACAGGCTTCGGCTGCAGGGCCAATCGGCGGAAAGTATCGCAAGTCTGCATGGGCTCACCCCCTTCGCGGTCTACAAGGCCGCCTACCGGGTGGGCCAGCGCCTGCGCGAGGTGCGCGCCCGGCTTGAGAAAGGCCTATGAGCCATGGGTCATCCGCCTCCTACGGGATGTGTGTCCGCCAGAAGCTATCTGCAGGATGCGGGTGCCCCGGACCGGCAACAGGTGGTGACTCACCTGCTGGAATGCACCCCCTGTCAGCAATGGTTTGAAAGACAACCCGGCGCGCTGGATGGCCTGTTTGAGGATACCAACGGGTTGCCCGCCCTCGAGGTTCTTTCCAAGGCCAACCAGAGACTGGACCAGCCGGCCGCTTCCGGCCCGAAAGCCTGCCTCCCCTTCCCTCCGATACCCAAAATCCCAGGATATTCCATCCAGAATCAGGTAGGCTGCTCCAGCCACAGCCGCGTCTATCTGGCCACGCAATCCGGCATCCACCGCCCGGTAGCCATCAAGTTCGTGACCAACTCAAGATTGGCAAAAAATCATTCCTCAATCGCCCGGGAGGGGTCGGTGCTGGGTGGGTTGCGCCACCCCAATATCCTTTCCATCCATCAGACTGGACGTTGGTCTCATGGTATCTGGCTGGCACTGGAATACTGCCCCAAGGGCTCTTTGAAAGAGCGCATCGAGCAAAGCCCGTTGCCACAACCGCGCGAGGCTGCCGCACTGATGGCCACCATCGCTTCGGCGGTCGCCTCGGCTCACAGCCATGGCATCATCCACGGGGATATCAAACCCGCCAACATTTTGTTCTCAGCGGATGATCAGCCCATGCTGGCTGATTTTGGCCTGGCATGCCAGGTGGCCAATTTGACGCTGGCACCCGGCTTTTTCGCTCGGTCGGGCACACTGGCCTACCTGGCACCCGGGCAGGTTCGGGGCGCTCCTCCAACCACCCGTTCAGATGTCCACGCCTTGGGCGTGATCCTTTACCAATTGCTTTCAGGCAGGCATCCCTTTGCCGGGGATACCCGCTTTGACATGCTGCTGAAAATCGCCCACAGCATCCCCTACGCCATCGGCCAGACCGGTTCGACCATTCCACCCGACCTGGCGGCCATCTGTCTCAAATGCCTGTTCAAAAATCCGGAGGAGCGATATTCAGATGCCCAGGCCCTGGCCGATGACCTGAACCGCTTTCTGGCGGGAAATGCGGTCATCGCCCGGCCAAGGTCCGCCTGGGAAGCTGGTCTGCACTGGTTCACCCACAACCGCATGGCGGCCTCGGCCCTCTGTTTGACCGGTTTTATCCTGGCGGGGTCGTTGGTCTTGCTGTCCTGGCTGGCCGTGTTCGCTTTTTCGGAAAAGGAAAAAGCTGAAAAAAGCGAACTGATCACCATCAGCTTGCTTGCCAAGGCGGAAAGACAGGCTTACTCCAGTGCCGTTCAAGCCGCTCATTTCCAGATCGAGGAGGGGTCATACGCATCAGCCACGGCAAATCTGATCCGACAACCCACAGAAAGACGTGGTTGGGAACACCACTATCTCACCAGTCGGTTGCACCAGAATCAGACCACTTTGCTGGAACATGGCGGACCGGTATTTGGCATTGCCATCCGGCCAGACCGCAAGGTCTTCGCGACTGCCTCCGCCGATTGCACCATCCGTTTGTGGGATGCCGAAAAAGCAGCTCCGTTGGCTTGCCTCCTGCAGGGCGATCACCCGTTTGTGAATGTCACCTATTCGGCCGATGGACGCCATCTGGCTGCTGCCGATGCCGAGGGGCGAATCCACCTTTACGACTCCACCGTTGGGACATGGTCCCAGCGGTTGGACATGGATGTGGACAGGAACACAAGCGAAAACAACAGGAGGTTCGCCTTCGCCCTGTCGGCAGATGGCTCTCGGGTGTTTTTCGCAACCCGGGAAAATCGGATCGGTGTCTGGTCGGTGGATAGGGACGCGGTCGAAAGGGAGTTCGAGGCGGTCCACACCAAGCCCATCGTCCGCCTGCTCTTCACTCCCGGTACCAATCTGATTGCCAGCGCGGACACGGCCAACACGGTTTGTTTGTGGGATTTGGAATCTGGCGGACTGGTTCGTCGCTTGCCCTCCCCGGACAAGGAGGTTCTCTGCATGGCCTTCTCCCCGGATGGCCGGGAATTGATCGGTGGTTGCAAGGACAAGATGGCCTATGTCTGGTCGGTGGAAACCGGAAAAATCCGCCTGAAACTCGCGGGCCATGAGGATTGGATCAATTCCGTCAACATGGACTGCACGGGTCAACGGATTGCCTCGGCCGGTGACGATCATGCCATCCGCATCTGGGACGCCACCACAGGCAAACTGCTGAATACACTTTCGGGGCACACCGGTGCCATCCATGCTGTCCGGTTTTCGGCGGATGGCAGGCGTATATTTAGCGTGGCCGCCGACAAGGCCATCAAGGTCTGGAATCCTTGGATTAGGCAGGGGGTGATCAGTCTACCCCACAATGATTGGGTGCGGGTGACCGCCTTCCACCCAGATGGCCACATGCTGGCTACTGGTACGGATGATGGCCAATTGCGACTGTGGGGGGTAACCACCGGTGCCCTGCTAATGGAAAGGCAACTGGATAATAAGCGATTGGCCGGTTTGCAATTCAGCCCGGATGGCTCCTGTCTGGTGGTGGGTGGCCAGCGATCCCACATCGATGTCCTCAATGTGGGTGACCTTTCCACGATCGGCCAATTGCGCGGTCACGAGGGGGTACGCGCAACCCCTTGCCTGGGCCTCGATGGCCGAACGCTGTACAGCATAAGTTTTGATGGCAAACTAGGGGAGTGGGATCTCCAAGGCCAGAGGCTGAAGCGTTTGACGTCTATTCATACCCAGCGGCCCCGGTCAGTGGCGGTCTCACCCGATGGCCAGCAGGTGGCTGTCGCCGCTGAACAAAGAATCCAGATCTTGTCTTCAACTGACTGGCGTCTGTTAAGGGAACTGGAAGGTCATTCCGAAACTGTCACGGATGTCACTTTCAATCCGGATGGCACCATTCTGGCCAGTGCCGGCAATGATCGGAAACTGTTGCTCTGGAACCTAAAAACTGGCAAAGAATCCGCCATTCAGAATGCCCACGAAAGCCCGATCTCATGCGTCCGATTCAGCCCGGATGGCACCCGGCTTCTCAGCACCGGGTTCGACCGCACCCTCAAGTTATGGGACCCTTTGACTAAGGAAGAAATCATCACCTTCAACAACCACCGGGGGGCTGTCCGGCATGCCACCTTCAGCCCGGATGGCCGATGGATCGCCAGCGCCGGTGATGATAATCAGGTGTTGCTATGGAATGGTTCCGAACGCATGGCGGAGTATGAGGCCCACCCCCTTGACCCTGTCTCTTATACACATCTCCGAGCCCACGAGACGC
>CAWUOE010000137.1:0-8350 GCA_963923355.1 uncultured Gemmataceae bacterium
CAGAAGGCTCGGAATTCGCCCCAAATCCCGCATGGTCGTGGCGGAATTGATCCGCCTGGAATTGTCCTTGATGGGAGCAGTATCAGCCCAAATGCAAAAAGCAGGCTGATTCAACTCAGGAAATCCGACCCTTCAAAATCCAAGTCGGAATACAGGACAAAACCTTTGCTCAACAATTGCTTGGCCGCCTGCTCATGTTCTTCCACATGAAGGGCCAGCGCGGCATTTCCGCTCGGCCCAACCAGCATCGGGTAGGCGTAGTGGATGCTGACCTCCGCCTCCAGGAGACATTTGCAGATTTGAAGCATCGGTTGGGTGACTTCAGGTATACGAACCACCAGCAAATCACTTTCGGCAAACATCAAGCCTGCTTGCTCAAGGATTTCCCTCGCCCGGCCGGCATCGCTCAAAACAAGGCGGATAATCGCGCAATCTGCAGTATCCACTATGCTCATGGAAACAATGCGGACATCGGTCGTTTCAAAATGACGGACAACAAAGGCCAGACCACCCACCCGATTTTCAACGAACACATTGAATTGACGAACTCCGGGCCAGTCCCGGCCGCTGGCAATCCGCAAGCCGCCATGAAGGTCGTCATCCCCGCCTTGTGTGGGCATAAAGTCTCCCGGCCCGTCTTATCGTGTGCGTGTTGCCCTTGTTTTACTTCAAGACTTTTGTATTGAGGCAGGCCTACAAGACGAGGTGTCTTGTTTCAATCCATGAATTCCAACCGAAAACTTGATGTGTCATGCAAAACGAACCCAATACTTCGCAATCTCCCTTCAAAATCGAGGTGGCAGACCGGGTTAAAAGGCTGCCCCCCTACCTCTTCGCCAAAATCAACGCGCTGAAATACCAGAAAAGGCGCCAAGGGATTGATGTCATTGACTTGGGGATGGGAAATCCTTCCGATGTCCCAGACCCACAAGTGATTGAAAAAATGGTGGAGGCGGTCCGGGATGAACGCAATCATGGGTATTCCGTCGCCAACGGCCTGAGGAACCTCCGAAAGGAAGTTGCCATCCGGTACGAAAAACGGTTCGGAGTGCATCTGGACCCCGATACCGAGGTGATTGCGGGACTGGGTTCCAAAGAGGTGTTCAGCCACATGTGCCTTGCCCTCATGGGCCCGGGTGATACGGCTGTTGTTCCAGCCCCGTCCTTCCCCATCCATGTCTACGCCGTGATGCTTGCCTCGGGCAATGTGATCAGTCTGGATTGCACCAATCCCCAAAAATTTCTTTCCCAAGTCTCCTTCATGGCGGAACAGCTCTATCCCAAATTGAAAGTCCTGATACTTAATTATCCGCACAACCCGACCACCACCATCGTGGAGCAGGATTTCTTCAAGGACGTGGTGGCCCTGGCGAAAAAACATTCCTTCATGGTCATCCATGATTTCGCGTACGGCGATGTCTGTTTCGACGGTTACAAAGCACCCAGTTTCCTGAGCGTTCCGGGTGCCAAAGAGGTGGGGGTTGAAACCACCACCATGAGCAAGGGGTACAACATGGCCGGGTGGCGCCTTGGCTTTTGCGCCGGAAATCCGGAGATGGTTAGGGCCTTGGCCACCATCAAGGGTTACTACGATTACGGTATTTTCGCTGCCATCCAAATCGCTGGAATTGTGGCTCTGAGGCACTGTGATGATCTGGTCAACAACCAGGCGATGATCTACCAAAAGCGCAGGGACGTGCTGGTAGACGGCCTGAACAGGATGGGATGGGAGACCATCCCTCCCAAAGCAACCATGTTTGTCTGGACACGCTATCCCAAGGAATGGCGGGACCGCATAGGATCGATTGATTTCTCCATGAAATTGATCGAAGAAGCTGAAGTTGCGGTCAGTCCGGGAAGAGCCTTTGGCGAATTGGGCGAGGGCTACTTGCGCCTGGCTTTGGTTGAAAACGAACAAAGGATGCGTCAGGCTCTTCGTAATATCGCCCGGTGCCTGAAGGCCGACATAGATCCTATACAGGCAAACGCCGGATGACTGCCTTATGGCTCATGAAACTGGAAGTGCTTGAATCGTCCCATCGGATGGCTGCTATCCAACTTTGGACAGTTTTCCGACCGAGAGGGCCACGAAGTTGTCCCAAATCTTAGACAAGAATGTTTACCCCAAGCGGGAGTTCTGTTCACGGAATCGATTTGGCAACGCGGAATCCGTAGGAAAACCATTTTTCGGCAGGAGAATCTTTATACCGGTAATCTGACCGAAAAAAAAGCGGGGTAAAATCAAACCCGGCGCCCCGTATCACCCAACGAATCCCTGCCGGATCAACTGTTCCTCGCCCCCCCCTACCGAACTCCAAAGGCCCTGGTTCAGACTGATCATCGGTCCATTCCATAGCGTTTCCCAACATGTCAAAAAAACCGAAATCATTGGGAAGCAAACTGGCCACCTTTTGCGGGGTGGTTTGGAAAACAGCCCTGAAGGCAAATTTCTCAAGCAAGGTTCCGTCTTCCCCAAAAGGGCGAGGGGCACTGGATCCTGCACGGCAAGCGAATTCCCATTCAGCCTCACTTGGCAACCTGTAGCCCACCGCCTTTTCCCTGGCCAAACCCGCCCGGTGAACCCGCAATTGATCCATGAGGGATTGCCAATCTTCCGCCTTTGCCCACTGCGGTGGGTAGGCCCACTGCTCCGGTGGAATTCCTTCCCGTTGGCTCAGCCAATTGCAAAATCGGGCGGCTTCCAACAGGGACACAAACACCGCGGGCTCATCCGGATCTTTTGATTCAGGTGCAAAACCCTCGCGGAACTGTCGAAACTGACCAACCGTGACCTCACGGGTACCCAGATAGTAACCGGCTTGCAATCGTACGGCCCGAGCAGAAGGTATTTCATCCAATGGCGGGCCCAGCTTTACCGGGGTACCCATCCGAAACTCCTTCCCCCCTTCTGTACGGGCCAATTTCATGCCCAATGAATTCAGTATCACAGCCGGATTTTCCGTTCCTTGACCAAGCCATGACGGGTCCTTGCCGGCCGGGTCCTTCCAAACGGTCCCCACCAGCCAGTCGATTGCAGAATACAAACCAGGGTCATTTGTTTGCCGATGGATTTTGGCCAGTTCAGCCAGCCAATTTTCCCAGGAGAATTGCAATGGAAAAGCTGTCCTCGGATAGCCCCCCAGCGCCCATAAAGTCGCCCGGCGAACACTGTTATCCTGGGAATTCCTGAAAAGGTCCAAAAAGAAGTCCGGAGGAACCTGGGCCTGCCCGGCGTAAACCACCAGGTGAAAGCGCGCCTCCGGGTCCGATGATTGGCGCAGCATTTCCTCCAGGGCAGCCAATATTCGTCCCCGGTCCTCGCTGCCACTCACAATCATCAACAGCAAGAGAGCGTTTGCATGTGCTGTACGCTTGAAGCCATTTTTTTCAGCCAATGCAACTTGCAGATCAGTCCATTCCGGTTCGAGCTTGGATTCGGGTTGCTCAGCCAAACGCCACAGCGCATTCCATTGGCGCTCGCTCAACGTCACCTCGGACTGCAATTCATCCACCAATTCCCGCAGTACTTTTCCATCCGAGCCCAAACCCAGGGCCAGCAGGCCCCGGGCATCCCGGTTGCCAAACCAAATCAAGTAGGAAACCAAAGCCCGCCTTTTCTCAATGCTTACTTGCTCCATTTCCCCCTTGAAAACCAATTGAAACTCAGTGACTAAGCCCTTTGAAACCCCATGAAAAGCATTTGCCCATAATCGTCTCTGACCAGCATCCTTACCCAACAACTCGTTTGCGATGAAAGGATAATCCTGCGATTGAACGGCCGAGCCAAAATCCTTCGTGTTCGCCAGGATTCCCAGCAGTCGAATTCGGTAGCGGGAATCCAGCGAATGATTGGCCAAAAGCCGAACTTGGGCCAAGGCTTCCACTCCCGCCTGATCTAATTTGGCACCAATCATGGCCAAATATTCAGGACCAACCAGGCTGACAAGCACCCTCTCCTCCAACCAATCCATCAAGCCCTGGGAGCCGGTTGCTGTCAGCGCCAAATTGAGCCAACGGGTGCTTTTTTGGCGCAGGGTTATTTCCCTGTTCTCCTTTGTGCGTTTAATTTCATCATTGAGGGGAGAACTGTCCAAACCGGCATCTCGCCATTGCTCCAATAGCGGGGAAATGGTCACCCCATCCGCAACTAGTATTTGGTCCAGCAAGCCTTGGCGCCAAGCTTCCATCCGTACCCGGCGGACTTGTGCCACGGCAAGCAAAACGGTTGCCAACAACAAAAAGGAAACCAGCATGGCCGCACCCGGCCATGGGTTTCTCCGAATCCATTTCCAGGCGATTTCCGTCACCCGAGCGGGCCTGGCTGAGATCGGCCGCCCGGCAAGCCAGGCCCCAAGATCTTCGGCCAGTGCTTGTGCGGTCTGGTACCGTTTGCCTGGCTCCTTGGCCAGACATTTCAGACAGATGGTTTCCAAATCCTTGGGAACATTCGGGTTCAGCCGACAAGGTGGAACAGGATCCTGTTTGGTCACCAGCAATACGGTGGCAAGGCTGTTGGCGGCTTGGAAAGGTGGACGTCCGGTCAACGCCTCGTAAAGAATAGCTCCTAGGCTGTAAACATCCGTTGCCGGCCCGTGCTCTTTCTTTTGTCCGGATGCCTGCTCCGGTGCCATGTAGCTTGGTGTTCCAACCACCTCTCCCATCTGGGTGTAGCCGTCCTCCCCCAAATACCTGGCAAGACCGAAATCACTTACCCGGACCAAGTCAGCCAATGATTCCCCCACGTGCAGGGTTTTTCCCTCATGCAGTGGAACCGATTTTGCCAACAAGATATTGGCTGGCTTCAAATCCCGGTGCAGAATACCGGCCTCGTGTGCTCCTTGGACAATCAACGACAATTTACGAACGAGGGTTGCCGCGACTTTGGGAGGAATGGGCCTTCCCTTCAACACCTGGTCCAGACTTCCCCCTTCCAGAAATTCCAGGGCGATAAAGCTGCCCTTTTCAAAAGTACCCACCTCGTATACCCGTACTATTCCAGGATGATTGAGCTTGGCCAGGGTGGCAGCTTCCAACTCAAAGCGCCTCCTTTGCTCCGGAGTGACGGCTTGGCCCCCCCGAAGGACCTTCAGGGCAACCCTCCTTTTGAGTCGATTATCAGTAGCCAGATACACGCGGGCACAGCCTCCCTGGCCCAGGAGGGAAACCACGGTGTAATCCCCCAAGGTGGTGCCCGTTCCAGCCATGGACGCGGGGTGGACACCGCTTCCCTCCAGGGAGGATGCCAGCACTCCACCGGTACTGTTGCCTTCCACCCGGCCGGTTTCTGCGGAACCCGCTGATTCCTCATCACCCTTTGGACCATGGACCATGGTTTGGGCACTTCCTGAATTGGGCAAAAATTGGCTGCAGGCCTTAGGTTTTTAACCTATAGTAAGGCCTCGGGAAATCACTTGCCCGGGGTTTTATATCCCCCAGTGCCGTGTTCTTGCCTCCACGAACCTGAGCCAGGTTGAACCATGTCCAATCCAGCCCCAAGTGCAGCCAAAGCCCAATCGACCTTTTTGGGCCACCCAATCGGCCTTTACATCCTGTTTTTCACCGAAATGTGGGAACGGTTCAGCTACTACGGCATGCGTGCCCTGCTGATGCTCTACATGGTGAATTATTTCCGATGGTCCCAATCAGAGGCATCCAGCGTTTACAAGTGGTACACCTCGCTGGTGTATGTCACCCCGCTGATCGGTGGGTACTTGGCCGATCGTTACCTGGGAAACCGGATGGCGGTGATTATCGGCGCCTTGCTGATGGCTTTCGGTCATTTTTTCATGGCTTTTGAGCAGCCATGGATTTTTTACCTCGCCCTGGTGCTCCTGATCATTGGCAACGGCTTTTTTAAACCAAACATGTCCACCCAGGTGGGTCGTTTATATGGAAAAGGCGACCTTCGCAAGGACGGGGCCTACACGATTTTTTACATGGGTGTGAATCTAGGAGCATTCCTGTCCCCGTTAGCTTGCGGCTGGCTGGCAGAGAACACCCAAGGTGGCTACCACTCGGGATTCTTCATTGCAGGTGTTGGCATGGTCCTTGGTTTGTTGACCTACCTGATCGGCTCACCGCTGATCCGGGAACTTCCCGAGGGGACTGTCGCGCCCGCAGAATTTTTATCGAAAGCCAGCGACGCCGGGGCTGAACTCACCGAGCAACAGGCACAGGTCACCCCGGAGGCATTCCCCAAATTCAATCGGGTCGCCATGGCTGCCATGAATGCCGGCGGGTTGGGTTTCCTCGCTTGGGCCGCTTGGGGGATTGCGAAATCCGGGTCTATTACGGGTGGGGCATCCAGTGTGATCATTGGCCTTTCCCTTCTGACCGTCGCTTTCATCTGCTCCAAGACAACCAATGCTTTGCGAGACCGGGTGCTGGCCATCGCCCTGCTGGGTCTTTTTGTCATTTTCTTCTGGGCGGCTTTTGAACAAGCTGGAAACGCGCTGAACCTTTGGGCCGACAAGACCACCAACCGAAGCTGGAGTGGCGGCACCAACCCGGTTGCCCTCTATCCCTCCCAAGGACCTGCGCCATCGGTAGTCTCGACGGAAAGCGGAACAACCAAGGTTTCCATTTGGAATCTTTTCGCATTGAAGGAGAAACCGGTATCGCCTCCGGGGACAAACCCTGAGGCAGGGGAAACAGGCAGTTCGCTGATCCCGACCGCATGGTTCCAATCGATCAACGCCTTGGGGATTTTCATCCTCGGGCCTGTTTTCGCTTGGATTTGGCTCAAGGTAGACCTTTCCACGCCCTTCAAAATGGTATTGGGGCTTTTTTTCATGGGCCTATCTTTCACCGTGATGACCTTTGCAAGCATGGTGGAAAACCAGCCTTCCCTCACGCCGTATGCGGCTAGTCAGGTGGAGGGAATACGATTTGATGCAAACGGAAAACTGGAAGCCTTGGCAGAGACCCCAAAGCGTCTGGCAGGAACCACCGATTCATCTGATGGTTTGGCCGAATGGGAAGTCGCCCACGCCGGAAGGATCAGGCGCGAAGGCAACGAACTACGCATGACCGGAGTGCTTTCGGACATTGACAGAGACAGGATAGCTGGGGCAACCGCACCCATTTCCTTCCGAGCGGAAATCCAAAACGCGCGGCTGGAATTGGCCCGCCAGACAGAAGAAATTCAAAAAAGTGGCAAATCAGGACAACCGACTGTCACTTTCAAGCTCCCAGAAGCAGTGAAGGAATTCGACCGGCGTTATTCCGACTTGAACCCGGCGGTCTTCAGCCACGACGCCTCATCCGGGACCATCACCCTCAGGCAGCCACTCACCGACAAGGATGTTAAACTCCTGCTGGTCTGCGCGGCCAACCCGGAAACACGAAAAGCGATTGACAGTTTGTACCTCCAATCCGTTCGTCACAAAGTCTCCCCCTGGTGGCTGGTTTGGTGTTACATTTTTGCCACCATTGGTGAACTTTGCACATCGCCGGTTGGGTTATCCATGACCAACAAACTGGCACCCGCCAAATTCTCCACCATGCTGATGGGCCTTTGGTTACTTACGAGCGCATTCGGCAACTATGCGGCCGGGGCCTTGGGTGAAAGCTACGGGCTGGTCCCACCCGTTGATTACTTCGGGTCCACCTCGGCGGCTTTGGTGGGTGCCGCGTTGGTATTGCTGTTGGCGGTCGCCCCCTTCCGCCGACTGATGCATGGCGTGAAATAAACAGCCGGTGGTTGGAGAAGCTCATGAAGCAGTCAGTGCTTTGCGAATGGGATAGTGATCGGCATTTCGATTTCCCAACCTGGAATCCACAAACTGTAGTAGGTTTCCCGGAGGGTTGCTCCTTGGAGATGGCCCCGTTGCGGGGTGGCCTTAACCAAGGCATGCGTGGCCTGGATATCAATACCGGATCGATGACCATTCGAATTTTGCCCGACAGGGGAATGGGGATCTGGAAGGCGTGGCATCAGAATGAAATCCTTGGCTGGGAATCTCCGGTGCGAAACGGGCCGGTCCATCCCTCTTTGGTTAATCAGGAACGCAGGGGCGGACTTGGTTGGCTGGATGGGTTTGATGAATTGCTGTGCCGTTGCGGTCTCGCCTCGGTAGGACCACCCGGCAAAGAGGAAGGATCATTTCCTTTCACCCTGCATGGGCGAATTGCCAACCTGCCCGCATGGTCCCTGGAAATTCAGGTAAATCAAAATGATGGAAAAATCACGGTTCGGGGTTCGGTGGACGAATGCTCCCTTTTCGACCATTTGTTCCGACTGACCACCACGTATATTTTCACACCCGGATCAAACCGGATTGAAATCACCGACCGGGTGGAAAACCTGGCCGCCAAACCTGACGTGTTCCAACTTCTCTACCACCTAAAC
>CAWUOE010000138.1:0-8186 GCA_963923355.1 uncultured Gemmataceae bacterium
AGGGTCGGGCCACTGTGGGTTGCTTACGCGGTGACAGTTTTGAACATTCCTGAAAGCACCGCAAGGGATCAAGCGGCCAGGCTCGGTTTCAAACCGGAGACCCGCCCGGAATGGGCAGCAGCGCTGCAAAGGGTGTTGAGCAGTCGATAAAAGTGGGGGCAGGTTGAACCCACCCTTTGTCATCTAAAAACCATGGAGGTCTGGGCTTATCAAGGCTCAGGCCTTTTCCCTTTTGCGAGCCAGATAACTTTCCTTGAGTTGATCCATCAGTGCCGGCAGGCGATCGATCAATCGCTTGTGGGGCCGGGGTTTTGACCGGGCCAGTGTGTATGCAGTCAACAGGGGCAGGGCCACCGTGCTGTCCAGGTAACAGGTCACGGTGCCAGGCAGCTGTTCGGGATCCACTTTGCCCCAGGTCATGGCTTCTTGCGGTGTCGCACCACTGAGTCCACCTGTGTCGGGTCTGGCGTCTGTGATTTGAAGGAAATAATCGTGGCCGCTTTCTTCCAATCCCAATACCTCTTGGATTTGGGGCTCGGTCTGAAGCATGAAATTCTTGGGTGAACCACCGCCCAGGATCCAAACTCCGCTATGGCCTTTTCGCTTTGCCTGCCAGACGATTGCCGCTGATTGGTTCACATCCTTGAGGGGATCGATTCTCAAACCATTCCCCTCCAACTGCAGGGCTGCCAGATTCATGCCGATGGAACTGTCGCCGGGTGAGGAAGTGAATACCGGCACCCCGGCCCGATGGGCTGCGGCGAGAAAACTTTTCCCAACCAAGCCGTGTTCTTCCTCACGCTTTGCCAGAACCCCACCCGCCAGATGGTGGAACTCGGCGCTGCTTAGGGTCGTTTGGAACGGTTCTGCCTGTGCCATGGCCCTGAAAAAGGAATCAGTTCCCAAAAGGTTGTCGTACTCGAAAATGATGTCGTAGATTCGGATCACCTGGTTCTCGCGGAGCAACAAATCATCCAAGCCCGGACGGGATTGGTGCAGACTCATCCCAAGGGCAAAATGGGCGTCATGGTAGATATTGGCCCCGGTGGAAACGATCCAGTCGATGTACCCCGCCTCAATAAGCGGCACCAGGCATGACATTCCCAATCCGGCCGGCGTTAGCGCTCCGGAAAGGGACAGGCCCAGGGTGGTATCGTCCTGTGTCATCCGGTTGACCAGCAGTTGTCCGGCCTCCCGCAACCGACCCCCGTTGTAGGAAAGAAAAATGGAATCCATCAAGTCGGCGGCTTGAATGGTTCCGGTCACTTTCGGTGGTGAAATGAGCTTGTTGGAAAGCTGGGACAGCACCTTCTGCCTGGCCTTGGGGCAGTTGGATGGATGGTCATGGCTCATGGGCTGGTTTCCTGTCGTGGTGGCGGGAGGAGATATTGGTGGATCGTCAGGGTTGGAAATCCCGGGCAAAGGCCTTGGGGTTCAGTTTTTCGCCTGTTGCCCCCTCGATGAGCTCATTCCATGGGAGGAGCTTACCCTTGGAGAAAATGTTTTCCTTCAGGAACGCCCCGACTGCCTTGTTTTTGACATAAATCACATCGCGGGGCGACTCGCCCGCGTACAGTTTGCGGCACAGGGCATCATGGACTTGGGACGCAAAAAGCTCCCCCATCATGTAGTTGTGGTAGTAGACTGGTGCGCTGACTATGTGGATTTTGCTGGCATAATCCGGATGATTTCGACCCTCCGGCCTTTTCAATCCCTGGTATTTTTCCACCAAGTCCCACCAGAGTTTGTTCAGGTCTTGATCCGGGTTCTCGTACATCGATTTTTCAAATCGCAGCATGACCTGGCACCAACGGGAAAAGATCAAAAGCCTGGCGCGCAATGCTTTGGCTGCTCCGGCCTCAAACTGGGCCGGGTCTTCTACCTTGATACCCATAGCCGTGAGAAACCTGGTTTTTTTGGAAAAACGCTCGAACTGCATGGCAATGCCTTCGGTGGCCAAAATGTGGGCTTCTGAACGAAGGATGTAAGGCATCGATTCGGGGATGTTCATGCTGGAATACACGGCATGCCCAAGTTCATGCAGCATGGTGCTCGACCAATATTCATTGGGAACAATGTTTGCCAGAACCCTGACATCTCCTTGGCGGTCGATGTCGGTGCAGAAGGCATGGGGGCTCTTTCCAGATTTTTCGTACAGGTCACTCCGGGCCAGAACGCGGTCTATGGGAAGCCCGATTCCCTCGTAAAAGTCACGGCAGAGTTTGAGGATGTCTGCGTTTCGATAGGGGGCATCCAAATCAGCAGCGAAGACCGCAGGACTTTCCTGGAAAAACGGGTCATGGTAATGCCAAGGCCGAAGATCAGCGGTACTGATCCCGCACCTTTTTGCCAACTCCGCATCAATCTCCTTTTTCAGAGCGAAAAAAGGCTCGCGGGTGAGCTGATCCAAATCGTCGAAAAGTTTCAGTAAATCTCCGCCATTTTGTTCGTTCAGTTGGAGCTGCAGTGCATGAAAGGATTCAAAGCCAAGTGATTTGGCTGCCTGGTTTCGCAACCGGATCAGCTCCCTCAGGTTGGGGGCGAGTAATTCACCGACTTTTTTGCTGGCTGTCCATACTTGCTTGCGCCGCTCGCTGTCAGAGGACTGTCGGAGCACATCCCGAATTTGGTTTTCGGTGAATTCCTGGGAATCCACCTTGGCCCTGAATGCGTTGAAGTCCTTTTCAACCTGGTTGGCCAAGGCGGTCATTCGCTTGAGAAGCTCTGTGTCTACCTGGCTGCCGAGGTACTGAAGATAAAGCACTTGAATAGAACGGCGCAAAAAAGGGTCATCAATCCGGGTGGATTGGTCCCGTAACTTTTTGAGTTGATTGAATGAAGTTTTGTCCGACAAGGCGGCATCCATACGGTTTTGGGCTTTTTCTTTTCGGTCAAAAGCCTCGGGCTTGCCCGTGGTATTGGCTTCCCACCAAGCGATATTCGCCTCTAGCTCAAGCGGTCTGATTTTCTTCAGGTGTGATTCGATGAATGATTGGGCTTCCGATGTGGTCACTGTGTCCCCCCGAACAGCCTGAACTCCGGCCACCAGGGCAACAATCAGACATAAGTCTCTGATGCGTAGCATGTTAGGACTCCTTTGCTCGGCCGGGCCCTTTTCTGATCATTATTCTCGGTCTGCCGGATTCTTTGGCAACCGTGTTCGGGTTGCATTTGCGGGGCAAAAAACCTAATTTGCCCGCCCGTTCCCGCCAGCTGTGGACTCATTGATTGGGTCCTGGAAGCAGGGAAGCTTCTCTGGTTTGCGGGAATTTCAGCAGGCGGACTCCGCAAGGACGTGGGGCCGCCTGTCGTTTTCAACTCGAGCCTGCCATGGATGGCGGAACGGACCGGACATGTTCGCAAGGAAGCGCGTGGCGGTTTCACAGCGACTGACAAAATTATTATTGGTTTTGGCTTTCACCGGTCTTGGCCAAGCAGGGGCTCAAGGTCCGGATGACAAGGACTTGGCGCGTGTCCTGGGAATCCAGCGCGCCTTGGGGGAAGGGCGGGAGGCAATTACCAAAGGAGATTTTGGGACCGCTGTGCAGGCCTTGGAAAGGCAGTTGGGTAAAATTCAGGGCGACAAGGAATTTCTTTCCCTCCTTCGGCAGGCCTACCAAGGGTACTCCCAGTCACTCAGCCAGGCAGGCAACACCCAAGAAGCTGAAACCTACCAGCGTCGCCTTCGCATTCTGGAAAGCGGATTGGAAAAATCCTCCCAGCCATCCAAAACCCCAGGTACCCCAATTTCTGCCATGCCAGCCTTGGCCAAACAGGAAGCAGATGGTTCCAGCGCATTGGCATCTCGATTGTCCCACCAACCGGTAGCGAAGGTGGAAGTGGTCGGGGCAGTTTCAGTGGTGCCCGGCCAACCAGTTCAAATCGGAGAAAATCGGCAGGCAAATGGTGAAAAGGGCGCGATTTACAGGGGTAACCTGGATGATTCGCCCCGGTCCACCAAATTGATCCAGGATTCTAACCCGTTTGCTTGGGATAATTCAGAGGAAATGCACCAGTTCCGTAGTTTGTTGACGGGAGCTGACCAAGCGTTTGGCAAGTCAGATTATTCCTCCGCTTTAAGCCTTTACACCCAAGCTTGGCAAAAACAGCCCAAGCTATCCCAGGCGGCCAAGGAAAGATGGGCGTATTGCCGGGTCCATGCCCTCACGGCCAAGGCCAACAAAGCCGGTACTAACGAAGCTTTCACGGCTGAATTCCAGCGGGAAGTATCGCAGGTACGGGCTTTGACAGGGAAATTTGACCAGTATCTCCAGAAACTGGGAGCTGGCTCATCCGTTTACCCCCAACCGGAGTCAGGTGGACCCCAGGGCCTTGGAACTGAGAATTCACCCGCAGGTGGATTGGAATCGATTGTCGTGACCCACGATTCTCAGCCTGCCGGTGGATGGCAAATTGCAAACACCCATCATTTCAGGGTATTCCACAAGCTGGATAAGGCCTCTGCGGATCGTGTGGCCCGGGTGGCGGAGCATACGCGTCAGATTCAGGGCGGCCGATGGTTTGGTGGACGGGCCGTTTCCTGGGAAACCAAATGTGACCTGTATGTTCACTTGACTGGAAATGATTACAGCCAATCCACAGGAGTTCCCCCTTCTTCACCGGGTCACAGCACGGTGAAAGTGGAGGGCGGCAAAGTTTCCCACCGGCGGATTGATGTACATTCTGATGATCCAAACATGATGGTTGGGGTTTTGCCCCATGAAACCACCCATGTTGTGCTGGCAGGAAATCTGGGTTCAGGGTTAGTGCCCCGTTGGGCGGATGAGGGCATGTCAGTTCTTTCAGAACCCCAGGACCGCATTGAGCGACATACCCGCCAGATGCCAAAACTAGACCAGGAAGGGGGCCTTTTCCCGCTGAAACAATTGCTGGAACTTCGTGACTATCCAGAGCAGGGCCGTGTCGGTGCTTTCTATGCCCAAAGCGTTTCGGTGGTCCAGTACATGGCCGCTTTGAAAGGCCATCAGGTTTTCGCCCAATTCCTGAAGGATGGGATGACCCAGGGATACGATGCCGCACTCCAAACCCATTACGGGGTGAGAGATTGGCGTGAAATGGACAAAGGTTGGCGAGCCAACGCCATTCAGGGAGCAACCGTGGCAAGTCGCTGACAGGTTAAGGGTGATCCTTGGTGATGGGTTCCTTAGCCTCTTTGGCCAAGTAGGGATCGATCACCAGCAACTTCCCACCCAATCCGATCAATCCGGCCAGCGCCAGGGCGGCGACAACAACATACCGACCTTTGCCAGGAAAAAGGCCCCACAGGCCTAGAACGATTTGCCCTACCAGACTCAGTGCCACCAGGCCCCCAGTTGCCATGATCCCTTGGGCGAATAGAGGCCCTAACGGTGAATCCAAGCGGGCCAGCCACCAAAAACTGATGTCAACCACCTGCAGAATCAGGGGGGCAGGGGCCAAAAGGATACGCAACCAGGATGGGTAAGGCAGCAGGGCGAAAATGAGGCCAGTGAGTCCGTAAAGGACTGCGAAGCCGAGCAAGTGAACGTGGGTGGTCAGGGCTAATTTGGCCAAAGATTTCCCGTGTTCAGCCCCAAGGTCCTCTTCGAGGTATACCTTGACATGCTCAAATCGTGAGAGAGGGTATGAGGAGACGGATTTCCCTGGCGCGTGGCACCTCGCGCAACGCTCATCAATGATTGACTTGATATGCCCGGTCAGTTGTCCACCTGCGAATTCCAAGGTGTCACAAAAACATATTTCATGGGGATCAATCGCCTTGTCAGGGGAGTTTTCGCCTTTGGATTTGAGCTGGGAGACCAATTTAACGAAACCTTGGCGCATCTCGGTGAATTTGGATGTGATAGCTGCGGGTACCTGGAATTTATCCTCTCGGTAGGCAGATTCAGGGAAACCGGCAGCAATCCAAGCCACCAGGGTTTGCCTTTCCAGCTCGAGCCAGGAAGTGGCAAATTCTTCCATTTTTCTTTTTATTTCAGGGGCACTCACGTCGTATCCGGCATCTTTCAAATGGGACAACATCTCTGCCCCACCAGTTTTGATGGCACCGGGATTGTTTTTTCTGGTGAAAGCTGCCCGCATGCTTCCTGACCCGTTGAAAGGCAGGTTTTCGGGAGCCTCCAAGAGTCGCAAAATCTGATTGGGATGTTCGGATCCATGGTAAACCCGTATCACGTCTTCCGGGCCAGGCAGGAGGTTTCCGGGTGATGCCTCTTGGAAATGAAGGTTGACTATGGCACTGACATAACCAATTCCCACACTGCATAAAAAGGCAGACGCGATCAGACGCAGAGGCAGGTCCCAAACCAGTTGGGAATCGCGTGTGGTTTCATTCATGTGGATTATTCTCCCGCTTTTTCAGAAACTGCCTGCAATATGGTTTTTTCAGCCAGGTCCAGGTCCATTTCCAGTTTGCAGCCGGCGGCAGCCTTGTGCCCTCCACCGAAAAATGATTCGGCGATTTTGCCCACATCCGCAGTCCCTGAACTCCGAAGACTTACCCTGACTTTTTGAGGTCCTTCTTCGAATAGGGCTACGGCCACTTGAACCCCGGAAACATGCCGTGGGAGGTCGCTGAGCCCTTCGCTGTCAGCCAATGTGCACCCGCAGCTTTGAAAGTCACCCAGGCTAAGCCGCAGCACCCCCACGGTGCCGGAATGAAACAATTTCAGGGAGGTAAGCGCCTTCCCTTTGAGAACCATTCGTCGAAGGGGCTCCTGTTGATGCACTTGGTTGTAAATGAAAGTGGGTTGGGCACCCAATTCCACCAATTGTCCGGCCATTCGAAAAGTATCGGGTGTGACATTCGAGTGCCTGAACCATCCCGTGTCGAATGCCAAGGCAGTGAACAAGCCATTTGCAGCCGCAGGCTCTGGTTTTAAGCCAAAGTGTGAGAAAGCCTGAAAAACCAAAACGGCCGTGGCTTCCGCGGTGGTGTCCACCAACCTCGGTCCCCCCAAATCATCCTGGGTTCTGTGATGGTCGAGCACCATCCGCGGCAGGCTGGACTGCTTGAGCCAGTTTCCGCCTACCCCCAACTGGTTCCATGTGCCTGTATCCAGAACCAATAGTGCATCGGTCCCAGAAGGAATTGGCTGGTGAAGTATGTCTAAACAATTCGATCTTTCAATCAAAAAACGGTAAGCCTGGGGGCAAGGGCCCACCAGACAGGTGATAGCCTTCTTGCCCAATTTTTCCAACAAACCCGCCATGGCCAGACAAGATCCAACTGCATCACCATCCGGTTTTTCGTGGGTTAGCAACGCAACTTGTGTCGCTGGTTGGAGGAAAACTCGAAGGGCATCAAATTCGAAATGCATCAGATGATCCGAATAAAGCCAATATTGGCAATGGATTCAGGGTGGGAATCTTATATTAACCGGATTCATGTGTCCCATTCAACCAACTGCTTATGGGGCCAAAAAGCCAGCGACCCGTCACCATCCAAGGTGCGGGCCACTAGGTTTACCAAGAAAGTCAAATGGGTCAGAAGGGGCTGTCAGGTATTTCTCCGGTTCCGTAGAGGAGGTCCCATGGAGTCGGGCACACCGAGTCAGGAGAACAGGATTCTCCAAAAAAGGCCCTGGAGCTACCAAACAGGAAGACCATCTCCGATTTGAAGCTGCCGCAAGCCATGCTGAAATGACTGCCGTAGCAACCTTTGGGCTCACCATTCAATTTCGATGATATATGGCGCTCCCACCAAGTATCCCCACAGGTGGAGCAGTTCTTCTTTTTGGGCCCGGAGCCGCAGTTCGAACATCCACTGCTGGTACTAGTTCCGTATCGGTCGGCCGTCAGGTTTGGATTGGTTCCTTGGAAACCAGTTTGGCTCGGAACCATGCCCGCATTTGGGGCAAAGGCTAGGTAGGGTGGAGGCATTACCACCTGTTGGGGAAAGTGAATCGCGGGCCCGTAAAGGTAGGTTGGATATCCAACATCCCGTGATGGGCCGGCGGCTGAGGCATAGTACGACGGGGTTTGAGGGGGGGGCGCGTGCCAGCGCTGGGTTTCCTTGCCCCCAGGGTATGCCTGGCTTGGATAGAGGGGATACTGCGCTTTGGCGCTATTCCAAATTGCCAACCATCCAACGACCGCAATCATTGCGCGACGCACGGACAGTACTCCACGATGCTCTTCGAGGGCTGTCTCTTATACACATCTGACGCTGCCGACGATACTCCTTG
>CAWUOE010000139.1:0-8177 GCA_963923355.1 uncultured Gemmataceae bacterium
TGGACGATGATGGCATGGCCGACGATTATTTCGGGCGGGTTGATGGTGGCGGTGGGGCTGTTCGGTTTTTTGACCTCGGAGTTGCAGCCGGCCCCGAAGACCGCGCTGATTCCGGCCGGCCTGGGGGTGCTTCTGATCCTCTGCGGGGTGCTGGCCTTCCAGGAAAAGCTGCGCAAGCATGTGATGCACGCCGCGGCCATGGTGGGGGTGGTGGGCTTGCTGGGCGGGTTCGCCCCGTTGATCCGGCAGATTGCCAAGGGAGACGGCTTTGATCCCCTGAAGCGTTCGGCCATCGCCGGCGAGTTGACGGTGGTGATCAGCGCGGTGTTCGTGGGGATGTGCGTGAACTCGTTCATCCAGGCGCGGCGGGCGCGGGAGGCGGGGGCCAAGGCGGGCGAATGACGGGCGCTGCAGCCTCAGTCGGAATGTAAATCCATGGCCTTGCCGGGCACTTGTCTTTGCCCGGACTTGGCTTTAGCAGAATGAACCAGACTCAAGCATTCACCTATCTCAAACAGGCCCGCCTGCCGGGAAACAGGCCAGCGGTCAGCTTCAAAACCCTCTAGAACCCTTGGTCAGGGCGTGGTGGTTCCCCCCGGGGCGGGAGGCTGTCACTGCCTAAGCCTGCACCCACAGGGCAAAAGCCCTGCGAGAGGCACTGTTGCCTTTCCGTTTTGATTCGTCCATAATATAAATACATTTTTATAAATACCAATCATTTGGACAAACCATGGGCGGGAAAACCGGCCTGAAGATCGAGGTGATCTTTCAAAAAGGTGGAGGCGCCCTGCGGATGGCGGAGGCGATCCGCTTGGGGGTTCACCGGGACACCCTGCGGCAGATGGTGGACGAGGGCCGGCTCGAAAAGGTGGACAGGGGCCTGTACAGCCTTCCGGGATTGCTGGTGGATCAGGCCCATCCGGATTTGGCGGTGGTGGGCAACCGGGCCCCGGCCGGCGTGATCTGCCTGGTGTCGGCGCTGGCGTTTCATGGGCTGACCACCCGGATTCCACTGGCGGTTGATCTGGCGATCGAACCGAGGGCGGCGGCCCCGCGCCTCGGGCAACCCCCGGTCCGTGTGTTCCGGTT
The DNA here is from genome assembly GCA_963923355.1 of uncultured Gemmataceae bacterium. GTDB lineage: Bacteria > Planctomycetota > Planctomycetia > Gemmatales > Gemmataceae > UBA6894. Next base: position 1,090 of record CAWUOE010000139.1, read on the forward strand.
CGGGGGCAAGTCCTTTGAGGAGGGCAGGGAAACCCATGGCGAAGGCGCGTTCCGGTTCAGGGTCTACAGCCGCGAGAAGACCCTGGCAGACTGCTTCAAGTTTCGCCGCGTGGTCGGACTGGATACCTGCCTGGAAGCGCTGAGGAAGTACCGGGACTCCGGGCGGTTCGACGGCGGTCTTTTGGAGCACCATGCCGGTGTCTGCCGTGTCAGCAGGGTCATGCGACCCTACCTGGAGGCGATCGCGTGACGGAAAAACGACCATGCAACAAGACGGCTTCGGTCCGCGACGGCTGTACCAGTTGGCCTCGCGGACTGGGCGGCCGTTTCAGGAGGTGGTCCAGAATTTCGCGATGGAGAGGTTCCTGTACCGATTGGGTTCATCGCCCCACGGGGAAAAATTCATCCTGAAGGGGGCGTTGATGTTGGCCGTCTGGGGCGGTTCCAGCGCGAGGCCCACGCGGGACATCGACCTGCTGGCCCTCGAGCCGCTCGATAATGCGGAGGTTCTCTCAGTCTTCCGTGCCCTTTGCGATGAATCCGTGGAGGAGGACGGCCTCGTGTTTGACCGGTCCACGGTCGCCTGCGCGCCGATCCGGGCAGCCAGCGAGGGCCTTGGCCACCAGGTCACCTTCCTGGGGATGCTCGGGTCGATGCGGGTGGCGATGCAGGCTGACATCGGGTTTGGGGACATTGTCCACCCTGGTCCCATCCTGGCGGAATACCCGGTCCTTTTGGACCTCGAGGGGCCGAGGATCCACGGCTACACGCGGGAAACCGTCATCGCCGAGAAACTGGAGGCGATGGTCCGGCTGGGGATCTACAACAGCCGCATGAAGGATTTTCACGATATCGTTTTTCTTTCTTCCCGTTTCGGGTTTGACGGCCAGTCGCTTTCAGAGGCCATCCAAAAGACTTTTGCGAACCGCAGAACCAGGGTTCCGGGTGAATTCAGGGACTTTCTGGGCAGGTTTGCCGGGGACCCGCAGAAGCTCATCCAATGGGAGGCTTTTGCCAGGCGACTGCCGGCCGAGGTTTCCACGGGAACCCTTGGGGAGGTTTGTCGGACGGTATCAGCCTTCGCGGGGGCCCCTTTGGCTGCCTTGGGGAGGCATGCTGGCTTTCAAGGACGCTGGAACGCCGGTGGCCCCTGGGTGGCCTGACAGAACCGGGAGTTGGATTCTTGGGGGCGGACCTCCCCAAACGGGCATGGGTCCAAGGTCCACCCCAAAGGAAGCATGCCTCCCTCCGGCTTGGAGGGCTTGGCCATCACTGGCCAGGCTTGCGGTCCCTAGCCAGTAGGTGCTTCTCAAGCGCCTGGATTTCCGAACTGTTCAATGCGCGGTCGAAAAGCAGGACCTGGCGGTAGGCTCCCGCGAGGAACCCGCGGTTGAAGGCGGGTATGGGAGCATCGTTGCTCCAATAGCGCGCCGCCAAGGATAGCTCGTCGATGGTCATCCACGAGGCGTCGCGGTCGCGGGATTTCTGCTCACGGCCATTGACGCGCACGGTGACCCCACCGGGGCCGGGGCGGCTGGTGACGGTGACCAAGTGGAACCTGCCGTAGGGGAAAGGTTCACGCAGCAGGTTGATGACGCCGGGGTAACCGGGCCCCTCAACCATCAGCGAGGAGAACTTCTCCACGGGCTCTGGCATCAGGTCGATGTTGAAGCCGGACTGGTAGTCGTTCCGGCCACGGGTGTTGCCGGAGACCAGGCCGGGCCAGTTCTTATTGTTGTCCGGACGCACCACAAGCAGCGCGGTGAATTCCTGGGAGGCCAGATTCGCATCGGTGCAGTGCATCCAGTCATCCACGCCATCGAACTGGACCGCCGGCCCATCCGGGAGATTCATGAACACCGGGCGCTGCTGCGCCATGCGCTGGCGGGCGTGGCGCCTGTGGCCGCTGGCATCCGGCCAGGTACCCAGGGGCGAGCCAGGAGCGATGACGGGTTCGCCCGAGGCTTTGCGGGCGGCTTCCATGCGGGAGGCGTCGAGCCACCAGCGGAGACCCTTCTGAACCGGTAGGGTGGCATCGGCCCAGGGCTCCGGCTTCCGGTCGCCCGAGCTGAACAGGTGGTAGTTGGGATTGCCCCCGGATTCGACATAAGCCAGAAGGTCCAGGATTTCCTCCTCGGTGAGGGTGTTGACCAGCCCGGCGGGCATGAGGGACTGGGCCGATGGTTTGCGTTCCTCGATGCTGTCCAAGGGGACCTGCAGGATCTCGTCGGGCTTGAGCGGGTTGGCGGCGAGATCGAGGCGGTCCTTGTGCTCGCGCACGATGATGCCGGCGACCACCTTGCCATCCTTCAGGGCGAGCACCTGGGAGCGGTACTTGTCCTCGATGCGGTGGGAAGGCTCGAGGATCTCGCGAAGCAGTGCCAGCCGTGGATGATCCTCCTTCGCCAGGCGAACCCGCACCTCGGTCAGGTCGGGGCCGAGCTTGCCGCCCTGGCTGGCCATCGCGTGGCAGTTGGCGCAGGATGCGGTCTGGAAGAGCTTCTCGCCACGCGCGAAGCGGGCGGGCCCCGGAAAATTCGCCAGGCGGGGTGCCAGGTCATCGAGTTTCCACTCGCGGGTTTGGGCAGGCTTGGGGGGTGCCAGCTCGAGCAGTTCCCTGGGGACCTGGACCGGAGCGCCCGCTTCGGGGATCTCGACGCCGGCTGTCCACAGGATGCCGTTGACGAGGAGCCGGCGGAATTCGGGCACGGCATAGTTGTCGTGGAAGTGGCCAAGCGTGGTGCCGAAGCTGCGGCCGCCCTCTTCGCGCTGCAGGGTCCAGGCGACGGTTTGCTGCTTGCCATCGACCTCCACCGTCACGAGGGGCCTTGCCTGCGCGCTGAACTTCAGGTTCAGGTAGAACTCGTCGCGCAGCGTGAAACCGCTCCATCCCCGGGAGACGGGGTGTTCGGGCGCCGACTGCCTGAGCGGGCGCTGGTCAACCTTGAGGCCGCTGAAGGCGAAGTTGAACCAACCCCCAAGGATCTCCTGGTAGCGGGGACCGACTTCCTTCTCTGCTCCGGTTGCCCAGTGGATGGCGGTGAAGCCGACGCCTTTTTTCAGCAGGGCCTCGGTCTTCAGGCGGTGACGCGGCGACAGCAGGATATCGCCGGCCGGGCGGGAATAGTAGACGATGGCGGCGGCCTCATCGAGCAGGCGCTCCTCGGCGGGCCAGTCAAGATCGGGTGAGATGATGGCCTCCACGCCGGGTGTCTCGTTCAGGCAGGCCGCCAGAACTCGGCAGACATCGGAGTACATGTGGGTGGCGAAGGGATGGTCGAGTTTGGTCGGGATGAGGAGGATCTTCTTCCGGGAGGATTCCTCGGCGATCCTGCGTTCGCGGGCCTCTGCCGATTCCTGGAACTCCAGCCAGGCGAGGGACAGGGTTTTCCCGCTCTGTGTCGGGGTGGTGGGGGTGGTTGGTTGTCCGGGTGGAACCGCCGGACCTGCTTGACCGGAGCCATCGAGAGCCACCATGAACAGGTCATGCAGGCCGCCGGGGTCCCGCACGGGGGTCGCCTGTTCGCGGTAGGTTTCGAGGCGTGAGGCTGAGGAGGTCTCGACCGTGATGCGGGCCAACTCCGGTCCGGAGGGGGAATCGATCCGCAGGGAGAAGCCGCCGCGGGAGCCGGGCGCCGCCGCGGCGCTCCAGGTGACGCGCTCGATGTCGCGCAGGCGGACTTCGCGGAAGGCGATCCAGTCGCCGGGTGCGAACCGCAGCACGGTACCCACGGGGGGCTCGAAGACATCCACCGCCTCGGCGCCGGACCGGCGGTCGAACGAGGCGGCCCGCTTGCGGCGGGCGTGCAGCACGACTTCCGCCTCGCCGCGCAGGGGTGAGGCCCCGGGGGCACCGTTGTCGGTGTATTCGCCGGTCAGCGCCATGAGGGCCGGCTCGGAGCCGGGAAGGCCTTGGGGTCGCGTGATGCGGAAGAAGCCACGCGCGCCCGGCAGCGGCGCCTCGCTTTCCTCCCTGGCCAGGGAAAGGATCCAGTCCACCATCGGGCGGGTTTGTTCCACGGTGTGCTGGGGGTGGGGCGGCATCGGCTTCGATCCCCAGACTCCGGACCCCCCTGCAACCACGCGCGCCGCGAGGCGCTCGCGCGCGGCGGGGTCAGTCGCGTACCGGCGGGCGATGTCGCGGTAGGCCGGACCGGCGGAGGCGGACTTGGTGGTGTGGCAGGAGAAGCAGGTGGTCTTGCGCATCCGCTCGAGGCCCGGGTCGAGGATTTCCGTGTCAGTTGTGTCATCCGGGGATGTCGAGCGTTTGCCGTCAGCGGCAGAGGGCTTGCCGGGCCGGCGGCCGAGGAAGCGGCGGCTGAGCAGGACGCGGGCCGATTCGATGGTTCCGTCCCGGGTGGAACCGTCCTCGGTGTCCTCGGCCTCGAGGGTGTACCGCACGGTCTGGCCCCAATCGAAAAAGGATCCGTGCTCAGGGCTGGTCAACCGCACCCGGGGGGCGGCGTTGCCGACACGGATTTCCGTGACGGCCCGGTTGGACAGGCCGGCGGCATCGGTCACCGTGACGGCGACCTGCCTCAAGCCGGGTTGGGTGAACTCCATGTCGGCTGTGTCGGTCTTCCACTGGGGAACGGGTTTGCCATCCACCTCCCAGCGGAAGGACAGGGTGTCGCCGGCATCCTTGTCCCTGGAACCGGAGGCATCGAGGCGGACTTTCAATGGATGACGCCCAACCGGCGGATCGGCCGCGATACGCGCCATCGGGGCGCGGTTGCCCCGGCGGTAGACGATGCGGGTGATCTGCGAGTCCTGATTCTGGCCCCACTTGTCCCCGAACTCGATGACATACAGGGTGCCATCCGGGCCGAACTTCAGGTCGATGGGCTTGCGGAAAGGGACGCCCGGGAGAAAAGGGATGACCTCGGGTCGGCTGTCGTTTTCCGCCACGCGGGCGATATGGACCCAGTTGCGCATCCAGTCGAACAGCCAGATACCGCCGTCGTATGCGTCGGGCAGCCGGACCGGGGAATCCCGGTAACGATCAGCATGGTAGACCGGCCCGGCCATCGCCGAGCGGCCGCCACTGCCCAGGGACGGGAAGATCGTGGAGTTTTGCGAGGGGTACCAGATCCAAGCGGGCTGGGCCGGTGGCAGCTCCTGCGCGCCGGTGTTGTTCGGCGAGAGGTTCCTGGGACGGAGCGGGTCGAACGGCTCGGCGGCCTTGCGGGTGGCGAAGTCGAAGCGGCGGTAGGCCTCGTTGGGTCCGACGCACAGCGGCCATCCGAAGAAACCTGCCTTCGGGGCGCGGTGGAATTCATCGTAGCCGTTGGGGCCTAGGTCCAGATCGGTCTGGATGTTGGGGCCGACATCCCCCCAGTAGACGCAGCCGGTGCGGTCATCGACCGAGACCCGGAAGGGATTTCGGCAGCCCATGGCGTAAATCTCCGGGCGGCCCGCCTTGGGGTCGGTGAACAGGTTGCCGGACGGAATGTCGTAGGAACCATCCGGTTTGGGGCGGATGCGGAGGATCTTGCCGCGTAGATCCTGGGTGTTGGCGCTGGTGCGCATGGCATCATTGCCGGACTGCCCAGGCCGCCAGTCGACCGGCAGCTCGGGGATGGGCGGGCAATTGTCGCCGGTGCCGAGGTGGAGGTGGCCCTTGGCGTCCATGCACAGGCCCCCGCCCATGTGGATGGCCCCCTCGGGATCGATGGGGTATTCCAGCACGGTGACCTCAGTCGCCGGGTCGAGGATGTCCTGCCGCAGGGTGAGTCGCGCTAGGCGCATTGTCTTCGGCTTGGACTGTGGGCAGTAGGTGACGTAGATCCATCCGGTGCGGGCGAAGTCATGGTCGCAGGCGAGCCCGAGCAGGCCGACTTCGCCGAATTGCGCCGCCGGGAGGGTGGCCAGTGTGCGGAGGTCGCCGCGGACAGGATCGAACAGGCGCACCATGCCGTTGCGCTGGGCGAAGAGAATGCGTCCGCCGGGGAGGACCTCCATCTGCATCGGGTCCTCGCAGGCGCGGACCAGCACCTCCTTCTCGAAACGGGCCGGGTCGATAGCGGGAGTATCGCTTGACCCTCTGACGGTAGGCCCGATGAGTAGACACAGCAGGGCAAACAGGCGGGGCAAGCGCATCCATTGCAGGCGGAGCTGGTAGGAAATGGGGCGGGGGTTGGTCATACGGTTGATCATGGCTTGGGAAAGCGTTGGTCTGGTGGGCCGTAGGTTGGCAAGGAGTGGGCCCTTAGGCACAAGATTAACAGATGTACCCGAAATTGTTCTACCGGATGAGCCGCCAGTGCATGTGTGGGGACACGGGTTGGCTGCATGGAGGTAAGGTGGGCCTGGATTCATCGGGGTGACCATTCGGCCAGCCGGCTTTTGGATTATTCTGGATTGGGATGGAATCCGACAGGTGGGGCGGTGTGTGCCATGGATGGTGTTGCGACTGGTGCGTTGAGGATCCGCCGGGTGTGCCTGAGGGGTTGGCCGAAGGTCCTGGCGACCCGGCTTGCCTGGGTGGTTTGGCTGGTGGTTGGTAGCCAGGTCTCCCACGCGCAGCAGGTCCACACGGTGTCCAAACCGAAAGCGGTTGAAAGGGTCAGCCACATCCCGGCATCCCCGAAGCCGGGTGAGCCGGTGCTGGTGACGGCGCGGTTGGAAGGGGACGCAGGCAGAGTTTTGCTGCGGCTGCAGGCGGTGGATCCGGGGAACTACATCCGCAAGTCGGACCCGGCCTACGCCAAGGATTGGACCGATCTGCCGATGCGCGATGATGGCGCGGAGGGGGATATCCGGGCCGGGGATGGTGTGTTCAGCGTCCGCGTGCCGGGTGAATGGCAGCGGCACCGACGGCTGGTGCGGTACCGCGTGGCAGCCGTTGAGAAAGAGGGCAAGCCAATGGTGTTGCCCGGGGCCGGGGAAAGCTGCCCGAACTTTGCCTGGTGGTGTGACGGGGGATTGGCGCCCTGGACCGGGACGCGGGAGCCGGGCAAAACGACGCCGTTGGTTTTTACCAGCGATTTTTTGAACACCCTGCAACCGTTGACCCTGGTGGCACGCCAGGAGGATGTGGCCCGCAGCCAGTGGGATGGCAACTTCCACAAGCAGAAGCAGCAGGGGGC
>CAWUOE010000140.1:0-8076 GCA_963923355.1 uncultured Gemmataceae bacterium
GGGTTTGGGAAGGGTGTCATCGGGCGGGAGCGTGGGAAGGGATTTTGCCGCCCCGTCCGGGGGCATATCGTTGATGTTCCAGCCGCCACCCAGGGCCTTGTAGGTATCGACCAGGGCCAGGAGTTGCTGGCCGCGGGCGTTTATGAGGCCCTCGAGAGTCTGGGCCAGCGCGCGCTCGAGGTTGTAGACCCAGAGGTAGTTGGCCGCGTTTTCGCGGTACTGGATGACACCCAACTCCATGGCGCGGCGGGCCGAGGCGGCCCCCTTGGAGAGCTCGGCGATGATTTCGCCAGACTTCAGGTAACGGATGATGCCGTCCTCCACCTCGCGCTGGGCCTCCAGCACGCGGTTCTCCAGCGCCGCGACGGACTCGCCGAAGCGGGCGTCCTCGTAACGCACCTTGGCCAAGAGGCGGCCGTAGTTCAGCACATTCCAGTGGATAGCGGGCCCGATGGAGCCCTCGAGTGAACCGGACCGGGCGAAGTTGCCCAGCGTGGAGTAGTAGACGCCGATGTTGCCGTTGACCGACAAAGCGGGCAGCAGCTCGGAGGTGGCGACCCCGATGCGGGCCGACTGGGCGGCGACCTTGCGTTCCGCCTCGCGCAGGTCGGGCCTGCGGCGGATGAGGTCCTGCGGGATGCCGACCACGAGCTTGCCGGGCAGCTCGGGCAGGCCGGCATCACCCAGTTCCTTTTCCAGTCTGCCGGGGGGGCGGCCGGTCAGCACGCTGATGCGGTTCATGGCGACGCGGGCCTGCAGCTCGTATTCGCGCAGCTTGGCCAGGGTGGCCTGGTAGGCGGTCTCGCTGGTGCGGGGGTCCACCTCGGAGGTGGCGCCCTCCTTGAACTTGATGTTGCTCAAACGGACCAGGTCACCCTCGAATTCGGCCAACCGGCGGGCGAGGCCGGCCTGGCTGTTTGCCACACGGTACTGCACGTAGGCGGCTGCCACATCCGCCTGCAGGATGACCAAGCCCTGGTCGCGTGTGGCGACGGCGGCATCGAGCTCGGCGGCCTGCCCCTCGATGGCACGGCGGTACTTGCCCCAGAAATCCATTTCCCACCCGACGGCGAAGGTGGCAAGGCCGGTGTTGAACCACTTCTGATAGCCAAGAAGGCTGAGGAATTCCGGCGGGAGGGGGCCCTTGTCGAAGCCGAAGACCTGGCGGTTGTAGGTGCCATCGATCGACTGGGCCTGGGGAAAGAGCCTGCCCTTGGTGAAGTCGTACTGGGCGCGTGACGCCAGGATGCGGGCCCCGAGTTCCCGCAGCGTCCAGTTGTTGCCTCGGACCTGGGCGGTGAGGTCATTTAGCACCGGGTCGCCCAGCAGGGTCCACCAGGCACCCTCGTCCACCGGGTTGACGGAGAGGAGAGGGTTGCCGTCATCCAACCATTCGTCCTCCACGGTGACGGGAGGAGGGCAGTAATCGGGGCCGACCTTGAAACCCTTGCGAACCCAATCCCTCAGCGGCGTGCAACCACCCAGGGGCCCCAGCAGGGCTACCAGAAGCAGACAACGACCCAACCAACAAGCCATGCGGAAGCGTCCGGGGTACGGGATGACCCATATTCCTCATCGGCAGGCAGATTCGACAACTTTGGCAAAACCGCTACAGATTGCCCATTTTGAAATCAGTCTGGCTGTTTTGGGGTCTGTTTTTCCAGGGGAGCGAGGCAGAGGAAGACCGCCGGGGTGAGGTAGAGGGTGACCACTTGGGAAAGTAACAGGCCGCCCACCACCACCAGGCCCATGGGCTGGCGGCTTTCGGCCCCGGCACCCCATCCGAGGGCGATGGGTAGGGCGCCGACGATGGCGGCCAAGGTGGTCATGAGGATGGGGCGCAGTCGGACGGCGCAGGCGCGGGTGATGGCCTGCCGGTCGGATTGGCCGGCGCGGCGTCCCTCGAGGGCGAAATCGATGACCATGATGGCGTTTTTCTTGACGATGCCGAGCAGCAGCAGCAGGCCGAGGAACCCGTACAGGTCGAGCTCGAGGCCGAAATGGCGGAGGACCCAAAGGCCGCCAAGGCAGGCGGATGGCAGTCCCGAGAGGACCGTCACGGGGTGGATGAAACTTTCGTAGAGGATTCCAAGAATCAGGTAAATCACCAGCAGGGCGAACAGGAGGAGGGCGGGAAAGCCGCCGGAGACTTCGGCATATTCCATGGCCACCCCGTCCACCTCCCCCTGGACGGAGGGATGGGCAAGCAGGATGGATGCGGCGAGTTCACGGATTTTGGCGATGGCTTTTTCAGATGTCACTCCGGGGGCGGGATCGAAGGGTAGAGTGCGGGAATGGAAACGGTTGAAATGGTCCATGCGGACGGGGATGCGCGTGTCCTCGAAGGTGGCGATTTGCCTGAGCTGAACCAGGGCCCCACCACGCGTCTGGACCTGGAGGTAACCCAACTGGCCCGGGTCGCGCTGGTACTCGCTGGCGGCGGAAACCACGAGCTTGCGGGCGCCCTGCCCATCGTAGACCGTCCCGGAATGCTTTTCGGCGTAGGCGGTCTGGAGGGTACGGTTGACTTCACCGGGGCCGATGCCGAGCAGGCCGCACATGCGGCCATCGATGGCGACGCGGACCGCCGGGGCTCCCAGGTCGGGGTTGCCGGGGAGGTTGGTGAAAGCCCCTGAGTCGAGCATTGCCTGGAGGAGAGCCTGGGTGCAGGCATTCACCTCGGCGCGGGAAACGCCGCGCAGGGTGAACTGAAGGGATGCGGGATAGAGCGCGGTGGCCAGGGGGATGGAGGGTGGCTGGACGACTTGGGCCATCAGTGCGGGTTGGGAATTGAGCAGGGCCACGAGGTTTTCGCGGACGGGGCCGATGGGACCGCGCTCCCTTGGTGGCCGGAGTTCCAGCAGCAGGCAGCCCTGATCGGGCGACTGGTTGAACTCGTTGACGCCCAGCAGGGTGGCATGGCGCTCGACGGCGGGGTGGTTATCGAGCAGGGTTTGGAGCGCGCGGTGGGCCTCGACCTGGCTGGTGCGGGAGGTGCCGGGCCGGACCCTGGTCCAGACCACGAGGCGGTTGTTGTCATCGGCGGGAACGAAACCCTTGGGCGCGGTGATGAATTCGCGGACCGTCCAGAAGACGGTGAAACCGCCGACGAGCAGGAACAACCAGGGGAAGGCGGTGACGGGGCGCAGGGTGAGCAGGTAGAGGCGGGCCAGCCAGCCCACCCTTTCGGGCTCGCCCGGAGGTTTGCGCGAGGGACGGATGAGCCTGGCGCACACCACGGGCGTGAAGAACATGGCGATCACCCCGGAAAGCAGGATGGCGACCGAGAGGGTGATGGCAAACTCGCGGAAGAGCCTGCCGACCACTCCCCCCATGAGAAGCACCGGGAGGAACACCGCCACCAGGGAGAGTGTCATGGAGAGGATGGTGAAACCGATCTGGGCGGCGCCGGAGAGCGCGGCATCCATGGGGCTCATGCCCCCCTCGACTAGGCGGTGCGAGTTCTCCAGCACCACCACCGCATCATCGACCACGAAGCCGACGGCCAAGGTGAGTGCCAACAGGGAGAGGTTGTCGAGGCTGTAGCTGGCGAGCCACATGAAGCCCAGGGTACCGGCCAGACTGGCTGGCACCACGAGGCTGGTGACCAGGGTGGAGCGGAAATCGCCCAAAAACAGCAGAGTCACCAGGACGACCAGCAGCACGGCGACGGCCAGGGTGATCTCGAGGTCGTTGATGGATTCGCCCACCGGCCTGGAGGCGTCGGCGAGGACGTCGAGCAGCGCGCCGGCCGGGAGGTCGGCCTGAAGCGCCGGCAGCATGGCGCGGACATTCCTGCTGACCAGCAGGGAATTGGCACCCGGTGAGTGGCGGACGGCGATGACGATGCCCGGGTCCCGGCCGATCCAACTGTTGGAGGTATCGTTGAGGCTTCCCTCCGAAGCGACCGCCACATCGGACAGGAAGAGGATGCCGTCGCGGCGGGAGCGCAGGGGCACCTCCTGAAAACCTTGCGGGGATTCCAGGCGGCTGTCGTTTTCGAGCTGGACGGAACGGGACGGCCCGTCGAGTTGGCCGGCGGGCAGGTTGGGGTTGGCGGCGGCGAGACGTTTTTCCATTGCCGAGGCCGAGAGCCTGTGGCCAGCGAGGAGCACCGGGCTGAAGCCCACGCGGACCGCCTTCTCGGATCCGCCGAGGAGGGAGACCCTGGCCACGCCGGGAATGGTTCCCAGGCGGGGCCCCAGCCTTTTTTGGGCGAGATCATCGAGATCCCAGACGGGGATCGAGGTTGAACGGAGCGCCAGCAGCAGCACCGGCTGGTCGGCCGGATTGAACCGGGAGAGGACGGGAGGGGTGTCGAGCGCCAGGGTGACGGAGGAGGCCGCCTCGTCCAACGCGGACTGTGCCTGGTTGGCCGCCTCGTTCATGTCACGCCCCAGGCGGAAGCGGAGGATGATGGTGGACCCACCGAGGGTGCTGGTGGAACGGATGGACTCGAGGCCGGGGATGTTGGCGAGTTTCTCCTCGAGCGGGTTGGTGACGGCGCGCTCCATGAAGGCCGCGGAGGCACCGGTCGCCGAGGCGGTGACGACCAGCGTGGGGAAATCGACCTCCGGAACATTGCCGACCGGGAGTTCCCGGTAACCGAGGAACCCGGCCAAGGCGAGGCTGACGAGGAGCAGGGTGGCCCCGATGGGCCTGCGGATGAACCAGGCTGTCATTGGGCTGCCCCCGGGCGGATCCATCGACGCACGCGGAGCGACAGGCCTTCCATGAACCGGTAGAGGGGCGGGGTGAAAGCCAGTGTGACGATCTGGGAGACCAGCAGGCCGCCCAGGAGAATGGCGCCCACGGGCCTGAGGACCGAGATTCCCGAGCCTGTGCCAAACAGCATGGGAACGGCCCCGGCAGCAGCGGCCATGGTGGTCAACTGGATGGGCCTGAGGCGCTCGATGGAGGCCTCCAGGATCGCGCGGGAGGCATCCAGTCCGTCCAACTGCCTGGCCCTGGCGAAATCAACGAGGATGATGGCATTTTTCTTGACCAGGCCCAGCAGCATGAGCAGGCCGAAGAAGCCGTAAATATCGAGTTCGATATCGAAAACGCGAAGGCCGAGCAACCCGCCGAAGAGGGCGGATGGCAGGGTGGCAAGGACCGTGACCGGATGGGTGAGCGACTCGTAAAGGAAGCCGAGAGTGAGGTACATGACCAGGAAGGCCAGCAGCACGAGCGGCACCGCGCGCGCGACCGAGGCGCTGACTTCGCGGCCGACACCGACCAGTTCGGCGTGGGCCCCCTGACTGGAGAGAGAGGCGAGACGCTCCTCCAGCGAGGCGAGAACCGCGGAGGAATCCACTTCCGGGGGCAGGTTGAAGGTGAGGGAGGCCGCGGGGAGGCGATTGAAGCGGTTGGCCTGACGTGGCAGCACCGCCGGCTGGCTGGCCAGGAAAGCATCCAGCGGGGCGTCGGTTCCGGGGGAGGTTTGGCTGGAGTGATTGAGCCTGAGCCAGTGTAGATCGTCTGGGCCTATGGTTTTTTCGGCCTGGAAACCGACGGCGAGGGACCGGGTGGCCGCCGGGGCCCAGAGGTTGGCGGTGAAGGCGGGACCGAAGGCGCCCCGCAGGGCACCGGCACCATCGGCGGCGGAGAAACCGGCGATGGCCATGCGGTTCCTCTCGGGGAGTAGACGCAGGGCGGGGGCGCCCGGCTCGATGTCGGAATCGATGGAAAGGAAAGTGCCCTTCCGCTCCATCCAGCCGCGAATTTCGGAGACCGCACCCGGAAGGTCGCCGGGTTGGGGGGCGGTCACCAGGACTTGGTAAGCGCTTTTGGTTCGCTTGGTATTCAGGTAGAGGGACGGGATGTTGAGGATGGAGAAAGCCAGGGGGGAATCGCGATCGAGCCTGGCCTGGAGATCGGCCGTGATCTCGGCGATCGGGCGCCTGGGCGGGTATTTGAGGCGCAGCAGCAACAGGCCATCCGAGGCGGTGGTGTTGATCTCATCCTGCCCGAGGAAGGTGAGTGTCTCCTCCACCTCGGGCACCTCGGCGACGATGTCCCACAAACCACGGTGCGCCTGCCGCAGGCGATCCCAGGAAACCTCCGGCCCGGCCTTGGTGAACAGCATGAGGATGGATTTGTCCTCCACGGGGAGGAAACCCTTGCGGACACCGGCCGAGACCTGGCGGGTGCCAAGGAAGAAGAGGACGATACCAGTGATGCCCACCCAGGGGTGGGCGACCAGCCAGGCGATCGATCGCGGGTAGAGGCCCAAGCGGGGCTGGGCGCGCGATGGGGTGGCCCCGGAATGCGTGCCGGAACGGCCGGGGAGCCAGAGGCACAGCACCGGCACCAGGAGGAGGCTCACCACCCCCGAAAGGGTGATGCAGCCCATCAGGGTGAGGGAAAATTCGCGGAACATGCGACCGAGGATATCTGGAACCAACAGGACGGGCAGAAAGACCGCCAGCAGAGAGACGGTGATGGAGGCCATGGTGAAGGCCACCTCACGGGCCCCATCCACCGAGGCCTGGATCGGGGATTTGCCCATCTCGCGGTGGCGGATCACATTCTCGAGGACGACGACGGCGTCATCGACCACGAAGCCGATGGCGAGACTGAGGGCCAGCAGCGTGAGCGTGTTGAGGCTGAAGCCGGCAAGCCAGAGGAAACCCATCATGCCGGTGATGGACAGCGGGACCACGGAGCAGGCGACGAGCGTGCCGCGCCAATCGCGCAGGCCCAGGCCGATGATGACCAGCACCAGCAGCACGGAAAGTCCCAAGGTGATGAGCATCTCATCGATGGCGGCCCGGACCGGGCGCGTGTTGTCGTAAACCAGTTTCAGTTCGGCGCCGGGTGGAAGGCTTTCCCGGATCTTGTCGAGCTGGGCGCGAGCGCGGTCGCCGAGGTCGAGCGCGTTGGCACCCGTCTGGCGGTAAAGGGCAAGGACCACGCAGGGCTTGCCGTTCAGCCAGCGGCCGGACCGGGGCCTAGAAACCTCGGGTGAGATGGCCGCCACATCGGAGAGCCAAAGAGGCGGATTTTTTTTCGCCGGGTTGGCAGTTGTTGGCAACGGGATCCGGTCCGCGGAAAGGCCGAAGGCTCCGACTGGGCCATCGCCTTCCAGGGGCAGGTCGAAGGTGGGACCACCCAGCCCACCCGAAGGCAGGCCGGGGACCATTTCCCTGAGGGTGGTCAGCAAGGAGGCCGGGGAGATGCCGCGGGCTGACAGGGCCAGCGGGTCGGCCCGCACCACCCAGGAGAAGCGCCCGCCCCCCTGGACATTGACCCGGGCCACCCCGGGAAGGCTTGCCAAAGGGGTGGCGATCCGGGCGCGGGCCAATTCCTCCAGCTCGGCCTCCGGCGTGGCGGGCGACTGGAGGGCCATGTAGAGCAGGGGCGTGTCATTGGGGTTGTAGCGCTGGCAGACGGGCGGGTCTGTCATGGAGACCGGGAGGTCACCGGCGGCGGCCCGGACGGCGCGATTCACCTCGCCCAGGGCGACGCCCATGTCTTGCCCGGAGCGGAACCGGAGGATGATGGTCGCCATTCCCGAGACGCAGGTGGAGGAGCAGTCGAGCAAGCCGGTGACCGCGGAGACCCGGGCCTCGAGCGGTGCCGCCACCGAGGCGGACATGTTGTCGGGGGTGGCGCCGGGCAGTGCGGCGGACACCACGATGGTGGGGTATTCCACATCGGGCATGCGGTTGAAGGGGAGGTTGATCCAGCCGAGGATGCCGAACAAGGCAAGGCTGAAATGCGCCAACAGCACGGCGACGGGCCTGCGGATGACGGCCTGGAGGAGTCCGCCTTTTCCGCCGGGTTTGAGGCTCACTGGTCGGGCCCGGCATCCACCCGACGGACGGTCATCCCCTCCATCAGGCGGACGGCCCCCTCGGTGACCACCAGCTCATTTTCGGAGAGCCCCTCGGCCACGATGACGGTGTCGCGATCCATGCGCTGGACCTTCAGCGGGCGCAGGCTGACGGCGCCGTTTTCCCCCAGGACAAAGGCGTGGGCCCCGTTGGTTCCCTGACCGAGGGCGGTGAGGGGCATGGTGAGGACGCGCCGGTCGATGGACAGCGTGGCCGCCACCTCGAAGAACTCGCCGGG
>CAWUOE010000141.1:0-8056 GCA_963923355.1 uncultured Gemmataceae bacterium
CCGGCAGGCGGGGCCCGAGTTGGCCCGCTGTGTGGTGGGGGATGGGGGGTGGGTGGTAGTCTCGCCGCCCATGGTGGTGCGTGCCGGCGGCGGATTTGTGGTGTCGGTGCTTCCGTGATAAATCAGCCCTTGGCCATCGCCTTCAGGATCTCCACGCCCCGCTCCAGGGTCCGCATCGTGGCGGCGTAACTGATCCGGAAATGCGTGTCATGGTGGCTGAAAACTTTGCCGGGGATGATCAGCAGGTTGCGGTCGATCGCCTCGGCGACAAACTCTGTACCATTGCGGCCATGCGGCGCGCGCACATACAGGTAAAACGCGCCCCCTGGTTGGCCGATGTCGTAATCATGCGCCAACTCCCGGCGAATGAAATCGCGCCGTTCCCGGTAACTTGCCACCTCGGCGGACATGTCCACATCCAGGGCGGCAACTGCCCCGTGCTGGGCCATGCTGGGTGAGCAGACAAAAGTGAATTGCTGAAGCTTGATCATTTCCTCGATAAGGCGCGCGGGGCCGTGCGCGTAACCCACCCTCCAACCGGTCATCGCGTGGCTCTTGCTGAACCCGTCGATCACCAGGGTCTGCGGGTTGTACCGGGCAGGGCTGATGAAGGGACCGTCGTAGGAAAACATGCTGTATATCTCGTCCGAGATCAGCAGGATGCCTTTTTCCAGGCAAAGCTCCGCCAGCGCCCTCAACACCTCCTCGGGCCAAAGTGCCCCCGTGGGATTGGCGGGAGAGTTGATGATCATCACCTTGGTTCTCGGGGTGATGAGTGCCCGCACCCGGTCCGGGTCGGGGACGAAACTGGGGGCGGTATCCACCGTGATGAAACGGGCCCCATCCAGGGCCGTGAGGTTCGGATACATCACGAACCAGGGATCGAATCCCAGTACCTCGTCCCCTGGATTCAGCACGCAAGTCAGCGCCAGAACCAGGGCCCCGGTGGTTCCCGATGTGATCAGGATCGAGCGGTCCCCGAAGCATTCGGCGGGCAAGGTGGCCTTGGCCCGCGTCAGGATCCCTTCCCGCAGTTCCGGCAGCCCCTGCGTCACCGTGTAACTGTTCTGCCCGCGGTCGATGGCATCCATGGCCGCCTTGCGCACCGTTTCGGGCACGGGGAAGTCAGGCTGGCCGATGCTCAGGTTGACCGGGTCCTTCAGCTTGCGCGCCAGGTCGAACACCTTGCGTATGCCGGAGGACTCGAACTGGCTCATCGCCTCCGCGATCCATTCCTGTGGGTCGCGGAGCTTTTTTCCAAGCGACATGTCAAAACCTCGGGTTCAGTACCTTTGTGATTCTTCCGTCACCCAGTTTTTCTGCCAGGCGACAGGCTCCCTCGTTCATGGTGTGGGCGTTGTCGGGGAAAAGGCCGTCCCAAATGGCGTCCAGCCTCAGCACCGCTTCCCGCAGGGGGAGCGGCCTATACAGGCCCCCTTGTTCAGTCACCACCTCCAACCGCCTCAGTTTTCCCAGCGCATCGCTGACTTCAAATCCCGTTTGTTTGTCCAGCACACCGGAAAGCCAACCGGCGCAATGCGACTCCACTTGCGCTGCCGACCAGCCTTCCGCTGGCGCTTGGTTGACTAGCGCGTGGTACGCCAGCCAGGCCTCCCGGCATTCCTGCTCCTCAGCCTCGTCCACCAGGCGTAGCACCGCCCCCAGATTGCTGTCCAGTTTCTGGTAGTACAGGTGCTTGCTCACCCGCAGGTTGTATTGTGCTCGTTTGGATTTCCAGGCCGAGTACGACCGGAACCCGTATCCGCCCAGAGCGATCGCCGCCGACCAGCTCAGCAGGCTTCCCAGCACGCCAAAACCCGCCGAAAGCATGGCAAGCAAAGTGTTGCCAAGCACCATGATGACCCCGGTCACCAGCGGGAATCCCACCAGACCCTTGTCCAAACCGGAAAGGCGGAGCCGGCTTCCGGGCAGAAGCATTTCCAGGTCCTCCTTGGGAACGCGGCGGAAAAGCTTCAGGTGAATCCCCTCGCGCGGCAGGTCTCCGTTGATCTCCTGCTTTGGCCTGAGACGCAGCGCCAGAAGCATACGGTGGTGGATGGGCACCATCTGCTTTTTGGGTTCCCACACCTTCCACCAGTGTTCCCGCTTGCGCTCCATGAGGCTCTCGCCCCGCACATGGATCTCCAAACGCTCAAACACGCTGGGGTCCATCCGCATCTGCAAACCCATGCGCGATGGCCTGCCCTGGCCCGTTGCCACCTGCTCCCAGCCGATCTGACGGAAATTGCCCTGCTGCAACAGCCGGTCCAAAGACTCAAAAAAAGCTGATTCCTGCTCCAATTCAGCCGAAGGATCCAAATCGGTCACCGGGCGCGTGTCGGTGTCAGGGTCAAAAGGCGCGTAAAGGTCCTTTAGGTGGTCCAGTTGCACCTGGAAATAATGGTGGAAAAGGGCGCTGGAAATCCCGAAAAAACGCAGCCATTCCTGTCGGTCCGCCTCGGGCGATTGGCCCGCAAGCAACCCGGCAAGCTCTGCCTTCCGCAGTGGGATGAAATGATCCTCAACCAAGGGGCCGCTCATGATGGTGCCCCTGCCTGGGGTGGCCGCTTAGCTGAAGACATGGTCGGGGCCCGGAAAACCGCCTTCGCGCACTTCGTCCGCGTAGCGCTGGGCCGCCGAGCGGATCACACCTGCCAGATCGGCTTGCTGCTTGACAAACTTCGGCTTCACCGTTTGTTCCAGGCCCAACAGGTCGTTGATCACCAGCACCTGCCCATCGCAGGCGGGCCCGGCGCCGATGCCGATGGTGGGAACACCCAGCGCCTGGGTGACCCGTTTGCCCAGTTCCGCGGGCACACATTCCACTACCACCCCGAAGACACCCGCCTCTTCCACCGACTTGGCGTCGGCCAGAAGCCCGTCAGCGTCGCGCTGCACCTTGAAGCCGCCCAATCGCCGGACCGATTGCGGGGTCAGCCCCACGTGGCCCATCACGGGGATTCCCGCATCCACCATGCGCCGGATGGCTGCCACATTCCGCCGCCCACCCTCCAGCTTCACGGCGTGGGCACCCGTCTCCTGAAGGATGCGCCCGGCGTTGCGTACCGCCTCTTCGTCGTTCACCTGATAGCTGAGGAAGGGCATGTCCACGATCACCAGGGCCCGCTTGGCGGCCCGGGCCACCATGCGACCGTGGTAGATCATCTGGTCCAGTGTCACACCCAGGGCGTCAGGCTGCCCCTGCACCACCATGCCCAGCGAATCTCCCACCAAAAGGCAATCGATGCCCGCCTCGTCCAGCAGCAGCGCGGTGGGATGGTCATAGGCGGTCAGCATGGTGATCCGCCGGCCCGCCCGTTTGGCCGCTACCAAATCGGGCACCGTCACCCGGTGTTCCTTGTCGAGGGGCTGCCTGCTCATCAGAGGTTCACCATCATCGGGGCCGGGTGGTTTTTGCCATGACAGGGCGACCAGTGCCCCTCGTGGGCACCTTTTCAGCCCTACACTCAATTTAACCAACTTTTTGGGGTGGTCTGAAGGGCGGAAACCCTTCCGCTCACGGGGGTTCGTTATGGCGCAGACAGTGGCGATTGTGGGTGGCGGCTGCTTTTGGTGCCTGGAGGCCGTATTTCAGCGCCTGAAGGGGGTTTCGGCTGTCACCTCGGGCTACGCTGGGGGCAATATGGAAAACCCTGCTTACCAGCAGGTTTGCTCCGGTCAAACCGGCCACGCCGAGGTGGTACGGGTAACATTCGATCCCCAAGTTCTTCCCTTCGGAAAGTTGCTGGAGGTGTTTTTCAAACTCCATGACCCTACCACCCTGAATCGCCAGGGAGCGGATGTGGGTACCCAGTACCGTTCGGTGGTTTTTTGTCAGGACGAGGATCAGGTCCGGATAGCCAACGAGGTGATCCACACTTTGGAATCGGCGGGTGTCTACCCCTCACCCATTGTGACAGAGGTGGTCCCGCCCCCCGCTCCGGTTTTCTGGCCGGCAGAGGCATACCACCAAGACTACTACAACACCCACGGGTTCCAGCCCTACTGCCAGGTGGTGATAGACCCCAAATTGCGGAAATTGCTGAAACTGTTTCCCGCCGAAGTGGCTGAACAATCCATTTGAACGATCGATCCAGCGGTCATGCCAAGGTTGGAACCAGTCCAGACAGCCTCAACTTCTCCTCTTCTGGGAGAAAACTGGCAGTGAAAGAGCGCCTTGCCAGGGCAACCAAGGTTTTCTCCTGAATGCCAAGCGCTTGGGCGCAGGCCACATAGTTGTCGCCAATGTAAGACTGGATGTAGGCCGGGTCATCAGAATTCAAGGTTACTGCCAAACCGGCGTCAATCAGTCGGGGAAGGTTGTGCTGTTCCAGGGAGCCAAATACACCAAGCCGCACATTGCAGACCGGGCATACGGTCAACGGAATACCGTCCTGTGCCACCGCCTTGGTGAGTTCGGCATCCTCCAAAATACGCACGCCGTGGTCGATCCGGCTGATTCCCAACAAATCAATCGCCTGTCGAATGTAATCGGCGGGCCCTTCCTCGCCCGCGTGGGCAACGGTTTTTATTCCTGCGTCGCGCACCCGTTTGAATGCCTTGGCAAACAGGCTGGGTGGCCTGCCCTGTTCGCTGGAATCCAATCCCACCGCCACGAAACGGTCTTTGTGGGGCAGCATTTCATCAACCAGCCGTAGCGCCGCCTCCGGATCCAAATGCCGCAGGATACACGGTATCAACAGACTGGAAATACTATGCTTGGAAAGTGCCCGTCGGCATCCCTCCTCGATACCCCCCAGAATCTGGACAAAATTCAGCCCTTTTTCCTGGTGGGCCTGCGGGTCAAAGAAAAGCTCCGCATGTTTCACCCCTTGGACGGCCACCCTATCGAAATAGGCTTCGGTCAGGGCGGTGAAATCCTCCGGTGTGCGCAAGACCGCCATGCCGGCGTAATACAGTTGCAAAAATGCGTCCAAAGACCCGAATTGATAGGCCTCCAGCACTTCCTCCCGGTTGGCATAGGGCACTTGAACCCGGTTTTTGCGGGCCAGTGCCAGCAGCATGGTCGGCTCGAGAGTGCCTTCCAGGTGGACATGAAGTTCTGCTTTGGGCAAAGTCATCAGGTCCATGGCGCATTGCTCCACCGTGTCAGGTTAGCACCTTCCGCATCAGGTCTGGCAGCGGGGATTCGAACTGCAGGATTTTGCCGGTTGCCGGATGGGGAAATTGCAGTTTCCAGGCATGCAGGGCGATCCGCCCGCAGGGGTTCAAGGTGGCGCCGTACAGGTCGTCGCCCGTCACAGGGCAACCCAGGTGGGCCATATGTACCCGGATCTGGTGTTTCCTGCCGGTTTCCAATCCCAGTTCCACCAGAGACAGGTTGCCGTGTGTCGATACTGTGCGGTAGGTCGTGATTGAACGCCGCACCTCGGGCCCGGGACGCTCCACGACGCGTACTTTCAGGTCACGTCCCTCCTCGATCAGGTTGTCCACAGTTCCCTGGGCCGGGCGTGGATGTCCCTCGCAGATGGCCAGGTACTGTTTGCTCACGGTTTCCCAGTTTTCCTGCAAGGCATCGGCAGTCTGCCGTGTGCGGGCAAAAAGCATCAGGCCGGATGTTTCGCGATCCAGACGATGCACCACGTGGGGCCTCCCCGCCTTCTGGGTGTCCAGCCATTCAAGCAACTTGGCGAACACCGTGTTGGTCTTGTGGGGACCGTTGGCTACCGACAACAGGCCGCTGGGTTTCTCCACCACCAGCAGATGGTCATCACTGAAGACAATGGGAAAAGGAGGCTTGGCCGTTTTGCCGGCAGCCCGCGCCAAAAACTCGGTGGGAGGCAGGGCGCCCTCGGGCAGCATGGCGAGCGTGTCCGCAGGGGTCACAGGGTGGTCATGCCGTGTGACAATGACCCCATTGACCAGTACCCGTCCGTGCTGCAACAGTTGCTTCACCCGCGTGCGCTTCATGGGGGCCAGCGCCTTCACTAGCCAAAGGAGCAGCGGTTCTTCCGCAGGCGGCGATTTGACAGACTGCAGGGCGGGAGGCATGGGCTGACCTGTCTGACCTTGGAAGTGTCACAACTGGATCATAGCAGTCCCTGGCTCATTTCATGCCACGGTGGCGGCCAATTCGTCCAGGGTGCACAATTTGGCCCGGTGGCGGTTGTCCTCGACCATTTGCAAAATCATGCGCACGGTTTCCAGGGCCGGGTCCACCACGCCCAGGCAGGATGGATGGGCCAGAAAGTCAAAACAGCCTCCAGTTTCGATGACCGATTCAAGGCAGGTCCGTATGGCCCTCACAAACCATTCCAGTTTCCAACGACCCGTACGAAAGGCGCCAATATCACTGATAGGGCTCATGGGAACCTCCACCATTCCGTCCGCATAACGGTGGGGCTGCGCCTTGCCCTGCGCATCCACCAGGGATTTCAGAAAGTCCCGGTCCGGCTCCACTCCAGCCTTGGCGGCCGGATGGGATGGATATTTCGAACTCACCCAGGTGAAGCCGGATTCCTTCAGCCAGGCTCGAACATCAGGCCTGTCTGACAAACCCTCCGCGAATCCGCCGGGTGTCCGGAATCCGGCTGGGGTGATTCCCAAACGTGTCTCGATCGCCAGGCTCGAAAGGCGGATGTTCTCGCGTATCACCTGATTGGCGCTTTTGCCTTCCACCAGCCAGGGGGATCGGTTGAACCGGTACTGCACATCCTCAAGGCTCCGAGCCTTCACGTTCACATGGTCGTAGGTGTGGTTTCCCACAGGGTGCCCCTGTGACACCAGTCGCCTCAGCCATTCCACATCGCCCTGCTCGAAGAGTCTGCCCACTGCGAACAGATGGGCGCGGCCTCCCGCCTCCCGTACCAGATCGCACAGTCGGCAGGTGTAATTCTTGGCCGCCTGGTCGAGGTTCCCTTTTTCGTAGTCCCAATGGGTGTCTTCCCAGCGTGGGAAATTTCTGGACATTTCCAGGTCCAGGGTGATGGCGATTCGGGCCAACCTCTTGGGACTGTTCTGCCCGTGACTGGCGCGCCATGCGGCTAGACCGCAGGTTCCAATTGCCAGTGTGCCCAGCATGGCACGCCTTCCGGGTTGGTTTTGTCTCATGGACGGGGGGCTCCCATCCCGTTTTTTTTAATCCAGGAAACCTGGGTGACCAGTTGGTTCAAAGCCGCATACGACAGAGCCGCGTTTGTGGCATGTCGGGGTGATTCATTGGAGGGAAAGGTGGCCAGCGAGGCGTCCCCTACCAAGAACACGTTGAAATCCCTCGAGAGGTTTTCGTAACCCGCGGTGGTCTTGCAGTAACACATGTCCGTGGCGTAACCGGTCAAAAGCACATGACGGATGCCTTGCTTTTTCAGGAAATCCCGCAGTGGCGGATATCCCTCCCCATCGTAAATAATCACATCGTCAGGCTGGTGCCTGATATCCGCGGTGATCGGAATGGGAAGTTCCCAGAATCCTTCCCCGTTGAAACCGGCCCCGGCATCCAGGCCCGGAAACTGGCGGAAGTAATCCACGACAGGTGTCGCTTGCGACAGCCGGAGTGTGGCTGGTAATTCCTTGCCGCGGTAGGAGTGGGACTTCAGTTTTTCACTCAATTCCCTCGCACCTTCCTTGCGTTGTTCCTCGGTGGGTTTGGCGCGGAAAGACCGGTACATCTTTTTTCGGATGGCATCCTCCTTCCCCGGCAGACTGAAAAGGGTGAGGGCCACGCTGTCACGCATCGAGGCGAGAAAGGGATCCAACACTTCCCGGGTATGCCTCGATGCCAGTTTGTTTTTGACAGGCGTGCAAAAATCACAGACACCCGCGGGCTCCGGTGTCTTCCACCCTTGCCCGTCATCGATGCCCCAGGGGTGGACCATGATCACCGCGGTGTGGGCTCCGTGAAGCAGGTTCGGCATCTCGATGATGCCCCGAGCGTTGTAGCTGAAACGCCATGCCCGCACGGACAGGTTCGCCCCCTCGTCCACCACCAGGGCGGGTGCCTCGTACCGGTTGGCCTCCCGTACAGGTGCGACAAAATCGGGGTGATCATTCAGTAACGGCGTGGCCTGGGGAATGGCCTTGAGTTGGTTGGAATAAA
>CAWUOE010000142.1:0-8030 GCA_963923355.1 uncultured Gemmataceae bacterium
CCTTCACAGGCAAGCTTCACAACACGATCCATGAGCTACCTGAATAAAACCAGCCTCGGGTAGGCAAAAGTGAGCGGGCCGTGGGGATCTCCACGGCCCGCTCACTTTTGCCATCAACTGTCAGCGTGATTATTTTAATTCGAAGGCAGGCAAGTTATTGGGGCCTTTGCCGATATTGACTTTCAGCGGCGATGAATTCGCCTTGCCGTACTTGGCAGGGGCGCGGTTGGTGACATTGCCATCGTCCGGCTTGTTAGGCACGAACCATTCGACAGTGACCGTGTAGTTTCCTTCCGGAGCCCCATCGTTTCCCTCGTAGGTGGTGACCTCATAAGTCCCATCGGGTTTCACGGTGGCCCTTGGCTTGGGTTCATCCTTTCCCCAGGTCTGGTCCGGGTGAAACACCAGCGTGGCCCCCGGCGCGGCTTTACCCTGGATTTTCAGTGTGCCATTGGCATGCTGGGTGGGTCTGCGGGCCTCCCCGGACGAGCAACCAAACAACTGGATCAAGGTTACGACCAGAACCCAAGTGAAAGGCCAAGGACCTTGATCAATCATTGTTGACCTCACCGCCATCGCGGGTAACCATACGAGCCAGGGCGCGGATCCCCACCGAGGAGATGACCGTTCGCACCGAACCATCGGCAAACATCGCGTTCACCAGACCGGAGTGGAAGCTGAAGATCTGGCTGGTGCCATCGGTGCCGTAAAAGGTGGAGGTAGGACCGCCGGCAGCGATGTAATCAATACCGTTGGTCACATTGATGGCGTTGGGGCCTGGGGTTGAAGTGCCTGTGGCATCGGTGCCCAGCAGGTAAGGGATTTCACTGGCAGGACGGCACCAACCGCCTCCGTTCACCCTGGCAGTAGCCGAGGCGCCTACCACCAATCGCCCTTGCCGATAAATATTGGGGCGACCGGACGATTCAGTGACATGCAGGGTATTTGAAGTGCCATCGATGAAATCACCCATCCGAAGGTTTTGGGTTTTGCTGATAGCTCCACGAGTTGTACCTGCCACATCCACCAGACCGGCGGTGGCGAGGCTTGGGTGAACCCCATAAACTCCGGCATAGTCGGAATTGGCCACGATGGGTGCCCAAGCCGGAGTGCCGTCCGGCGCACCATCCAGCAGGGTGGCGGATGGGGCCGAGTGGCACTCCAAGATTTTGATACGGACGCTGGTCACTGGAAGGTTGGCCGGGTCGGACCAGTTCAGTGTTTGGTTGTAATTCTTGAAGAGGCTGTCCTGCTCGATATAGGGCAGGATCCATGTCAACCAGCGCATGCGCACCGTCTGATTCTTGACGGGCCGCAAGTTGGACGGGAAGTACCCGGTCGCACCATGGAAATTGTGCAATGCCAAACCGATCTGTTTCAGGTTGTTGGAGCAGCTCATGCGGTTGGCAGCCTCCCGCACTTTCTGGACTGCGGGGACCAACAGACCGACCAAGACAGCAATGATGGCGATCACCACCAGGAGTTCGATCAATGTGAATCCAGTTCGTGCTGTACGGGAACCAAGGGAGGAACGGCGCATGGCATAGGCTCCAAAATAAAAGTTGATAAACATGATGATGTTTATTTCGGCCAAAAGGTCAAGTCTGAATCATTATTTTGTTGACCAATTTAATAATATTTAATGTAAGTCATTCAAAAATAAAATTTTAGGTTCAGAAAAAAATCAGCCACCCTTTTCGGGTGGCTGATTGGAATCTTTGACTTTAATGCTTGGGGGATTACATTCCCGGACCCCCGTTGAAACCAAATCCTTTGTTGCCACCAAAACCGCCACCCAAGGCACCCAAGGCGCCGCCACCGAGTTGACCGCTGCCAAACCCACCCATTCCCCCGCCGAAACCAAAGCCGTTTCCTGAGAATCCGCCGCCCTGCCCGAATTGGCCGCCGCCGTAATTTCCCAACTGCCCGAATTGGCCGCCACCGCCGCCACCGATGCCGCCCAATTGGCCAAACTGCCCCCCTTGGCCGAATTGCCCCCCGCCCATACCCATTTGGCCACCTTGGAACCCACCGCCCGAGGCACCCAGCATGTAACCAGCAGGGATGGGAATCACCGTGAAGGGGCCGCTGGATCCGTTAGGGCGGACCACGGTGCCGGGGATGTAGGCTCCGAAGGGGTTGGTGACGCCGCCCGCTCCTCCGCCACCCTGGGAGGTCCCCCCGATGGCTCCCAGACCCATTTGTCCACCAAAACCGGACATCCCCATTTGGCCCAACTGGCCGCCGGAGAAACCCATTTGCCCACCACCGAATTGGCCACCGCCCTGCATGCCGTTGTTGCCATTTTGCCCACCGGCCGGCCCGTATCCGGGGGGATAGACCGGTTGGCGAGGAGGGGTTCCGGGCCTGGTTTGCGCCACGAGGCTGGAAATGACCGCACATAAAAGGCCGCCGGCCAGCAGGTACTGCTTCCAGGTTTTCATGGTTTTACCCCTGTTTGCTTGCATTGGCCCCTCAAAGGCCTTTTGGGCCTCAACCTTGGAACGGCATGGGGTGGAAAACTTGCGTGCAGAAATGTTTTGGTCACGCCCCGGCGGGGTCCTCGGGTGACTCCTCTTCCCCACCTCCATCCGCATCTGGCTTGCCCAAGGACTGGATGGCTTTTTTCAGATCACGCTGGGTGCGGAGGTGCAATTTGCTCCAAGGGCACTCCTTGTTCTCACGGATAGCCTTGCGTTCCGCGGAGCGGGCCTTGCGGAGCTCCTTCAGCAAGCCACCCTTATCCTGGCTAAGCCGGGCCAGCTCGAAGGCCCCCAAATCTTCCAGACAGGTGGAATAGGGCTCACCCAGCAAGTTTTTCAATACCGGCCAACCCACCTCGTCAAACGGAAGGAACTTGCCCGTGGCCACCAGCATCTGCCGCAGGCGGCCATCGAGGCAGTAGCTGCAATCGGTCGCCGTGAACCGGCAGTTCCGGCACCCCTTGTTCGCACCCGCGGTGAGAACCGCCGAGGTGAGCACCTCCATGGGATGGACGGTCAGTGGATCGGTCACCAGGCTATGGCAACGGATATCCTCTTCTGCCGGCCCCCGAAAGTGGTGACATTGAACCCGCATGTTGCGGATGGGCATGCCGTCCAGAGTTTCGGTGCTGTCAAACCGAATCTCTCTCTCTTTGAGGGCGAGGATCAGGTACCGCTCGGTCACCAGGGTGAAGGCATCCTCCACCTCCATGCGGTGGTGGTTATCCGCACCCAACATGCTGATCCGCCGCTTGAACCAATCCGGCATGGCATGGGTTTGCCACAGCAGGCCAGCCGATTCGGCAATGGCGCGTCGCACGAACAGGTTCCACAGCATCACATGCGGCAGCATCAATGCTCCTTACCCGATGGGTCTCAGGTGATCCGGCTTCCCTTACCTGTATTCGATCAGGGTGGGCAGGATTTTCCTTGGGCCAGATCCCGTGGCAGACCCTTTTGCTGTATGTTAGTGGAAAAGCCCGAGATCAGCCCACGCCCGCCAGGCCACTGGTAGCCTCACCTGATTCCGTCCCCAGGAATGGGCTGGAACATGCTTGACAGCAAAGACTTACAACCCACCAAACCGTGCCTGCCAAACCGCAGGGAAGTATTGAGCGCAGGGTTAGGCGGATTCGCCTCCCTCTCCTACCCCGGGCTATTGCGATTGAGGGCGGAAGGCGGAAACCCGGGCGGCACCGAAAACACCGCGGTGATCCTGGTATGGCTGCGAGGGGGTGCCAGCCACCTTGAAACCTGGGATCCGAAACCTTTGGCGCCGGTGGAATACCGGGGCCCTTACCAGACCATCGCGACCCGCACGCCGGGGATGCAGTTTTGCGAATTGGTGCCACGCCAGGCAGCCTTATCCGATAAATTTGCCATCATCCGTTCACTGGCACACACCGGCCCGGGGCATCCCTCCGGATCATTGCAGATGCTGGGGGGAGACAAGGACCCCAATGACAAACTGAAACCGGTTTATCCCGACTTCATGTCGGTAGCCCATCGTTTGAGGTTCGACCCCCACCGGGAATTACCCAACTATGTGGGGGTGAACCCGGTGGTGCGATATGACAATTTCACGATCGCAGGCCCCGGCTTCCTGGGGGAAAGCTACCAACCATTCGCTGTTCTGGGGGATCCCAGTTCGCCCACTTTCAAGGTGCCCAATATCGGCCTAGGGGACACCTCCCGCCAGGGGATGCTGGATCAGCGACTGGGCCTGCAAAAACAGTTCGACTCGATCAACCGGGCGGTGGATCGGGCCGGCCTGTTGGACACGCTGGACCAGTTCCAGGGGCAGGCGCTGCGCCTGTTGACCAGCAAGCGGGCCTCGGAAGCCTTTGATTTGACCCGGGAAAGCCCGAAAACGCGCGAGCGTTACGGCATGAACGCCTGGGGCCAGCAACTGCTGATGGCCCGGAGGCTGGTGGAGGCAGGTGTGGAGATCGTTACCAGCACGCTGGACGGCCCCCTGTGCGGGCGCGTTGCGAACTGGGACGATCACGCGGTGAACCATCATGTTTTTGATGCCCTGAAATACCGCGCCCCGTATTTCGACCAGGCAGTGAGCGCCCTGGTGGAGGATGTGTTCCAGCGGGGATTGGACAAGCGGGTCCTGGTAGTGGTGACCGGGGAGTTCGGGCGAACGCCCAAAATCTCGCACGTGGCGAGCAGCGGGGGAGGAGTCGCCAGTGGCGCCGCCGGCGTGGTCCAGCCCGGGCGAGACCACTGGCAGCACGCGGGATCGATGCTGTTCGCCGGCGGAGGGATCCGGGGTGGCCAGGTGATCGGCGCGACGGACAAGCGGGGGGAATTTGTCACCCACCGGAAGGTGGGGCCCCATGACTTTCTGGCCACGATCTACCGACACCTGGGTATCGACAGTTCCATCGTGACCGTGCCGGACCTCACGGGGAGGCCGACGGCGATCGCGCCAGACGGCAAACCGATCCTGGAACTTTGGAGCTAGGCGGAAACCAGCTCACTTCATGGGGTGTTTCTGGAAAAAGTCCCAGATCAAATCATTGGCGGAGAGTTTGGCTGATTTGCCGAACACCTTCAGTGGCGGAGGCATGCCCGGCCAAGTGTGGCCCCCTTCCTCCACCTCCACCAGGACCACCTCGGAACCATTCTTGCCGTTGTTGTGCCGTTTGCGAACAATCTTGAGATCATCGGGCTTGGAAATCTGCTCGACCTCGGGTTGCTCGGCGCAGCCGTCCAGTTTCACCCACAATTTGACGGATTCCTGCACCGTCTTCAACTTCATGAAGGGCGGCATGTTCTTCTCGGTCATCTGGAAGGGCACTACATTGTCGGCCGTGCCATGGATATGCAGCACGGGCACGGGGCGCTTGGGTTTGCAATCCTCGACCGCCACCGAGCCAGCCACCACGGCGATGGCTGCCACGCGGTCTGACAATTCCGAGGCCAAGCGGTAGCTCATCATGCCGCCATTGCTCAGGCCGCAGGCGTAAATGCGGGCCTGATCGATCCACAATTCCTTGGACAGCTCATCCATGATCTGCCGCATGAAGGCGACATCGTCGGCCTTGCTGCCGACACCCTTCTGGAATCCACCGGCGTTCCAGGTGAGCAACTGGCCGAACCCGGTGCCGCTGGGAAAGACAACGATGAAGTTGGCCTCATCGGCCTTTTTGGACAAGCCGGTGAGATTTTGCATCATCTTTCCGGTGGTGCCCGCACCATGCAGGCAGAGCACCAACGGGGTGGGATTGCCACGGAGGTAACTGGTGGGGATGTGCACGATGTACGACCGGTCGGTTCCGTTGACCTTGGTGGTACGGGGATGGTCACCGGGCTGTTGAATATCACCGGCGACGGCGAGCACCCATGCCGAAGCCAGCGCGTTGATCACTGACATGCGCACCTTCCTGATGTCGGTTTCAAATCCGATTTCATGTCCATTTTCCGGGCACTTATCCTTTGGGGGCTGGCATAATAGCCCCACGGGAAATGTTCGCATCTTTTTAACGGCCCGGACAAGCCTGAATGGGTGAATCATGGCAATTTCAGCTCTTTTACCTTTATTCCTGAACCTTTGCGGCCAAGTCCAAGGGGAGCAGGGCCTGAAACCGACGGCCAAATCCGAGCAGGCAAGCCACCCACTCCTGGCACGCAACCCGGCAGGTGAAATGGTCAGCGTCGCCGTGGGCCCTTCCGGCAAAAACATCGATCCGTCCGTGCGATTGACGGGTCTCACCTTCGAAATAGGGGGTGACTCACCCCTGGATGACATCGAGGAACTGATTCTCACGGGCGGTGAAAGCGCCAAGGAATTCAACCAATCGACACGCCTGCATTCGGGTGTGAAACCTTCCCATTTGTGCACATTTTCAATCGATTGTCCCTTGGGGGGTGGAGCCCGATTTTGGCTGGCGGGCCGGTTGAAAGGTGGCGCCAACATCGATCACCGGGTGTCAGCACGCTGCACCTTGGTCAGCACCACCCAGGGGGATGTCCTCCCCACCGTAAAAGCGCAAGGACCACAGCGCCTCGGTGTGGCCCTTCGGCGCGCCGGGGAGGGCGGTGTCCACACACACCGGATTCCGGCTTTGGCTACCACACCCAAGGGCAACCTGCTGTGTGTGTATGACCTGCGCCACCGGAGTGGAAGGGACCTCCAGGGCGATATCGATATCGGACTGAGCCGAAGCACCGATGGGGGACGCACGTGGGAGAATCCCCGGGTGATCATGGATATGGGCCAACACGGCTCCCTTCCCGAGGAACAAAACGGCTGCAGCGATCCGGGAATCATTGTTGATCCGAAAACCGGGGAGATTTTCGTATTTGCGGTGTGGATGAACGGAAAGCCGGGAAAGCATCAATGGAACGGGGATGGATCGGAAGCCGGGTACGAGGTGGGCAAGGCTGCCCAGATGCTGGTTGTCCGTTCGAGTGACGAGGGAACCACCTGGTCAAAACCGGAGAATTTGACACGCCAACTGAAACAGGAGGCATGGGTCCTTTTGGCGCCATCACCGCAGCAGGGGATCAGCCTGCGGAACGGCACCCTGGTCATGCCCATCCAGGGGAGGGACGAGAAGGGGGTTCCCTTTGCCACGATCATGACCAGCCAGGACCATGGTCGAACCTGGAAGGTGGGAACACCAGCCTACAGTGGCGGGAATGAATGCCAGGCAGCACTTCTTTCTGATGGGCGGATCATGTTGAACATGCGCAATGATCTGTCACGGTTTCGCGCCGTATCGGTCACCGGAGACCTTGGAAAAACCTGGACTCAGCACCCCACCCACTCCAGCGCACTCATTGAACCCAACTGCAACGCCAGCCTGATTGCCGTCCCCCGCCCTTCCGGGAAACGAGCCCTGCTTTTCTCGAACCCCCACACGCAGGCGACGCGCACCCGGCAGACCATCCAAGTGAGTCTGGATGATGGCATGACCTGGCCAGAGGCGGGTCATGTACTGCTGGACGCCGGAAAAGGCAGCGGGTACTCCAGCATGAGCCTGATTGATCCAGACCATGTTGGCATCGTGTACGAGGGAAGCCAGGCGCAACTGGTATTCCAACGGATCGACCTCAGGGAAATTATCGAAAAATGATTTTTCCCGGCGGTGGCTTATCCACTGATTGAACCACGATGATTTTCGGGGGAGAATCGATCTACCCGGTTTCCCATGGGCCTGCCATGCAACAAATCATCCCAGCCTTCCTGCTGCTTTTTTCATCCGCCCTGGTGGCGCGTGCGGAATGGTATGCAGGCACCGGTTCAGTGGACATCACCCCGTCCGGGCCGGTGCCCCTCGCCGGATATGGAGGTCAAACCCGGCTTCCCTCACGGGTGGAGCATCCCATCCACCTGAAGGCGGCGGCATTCCGTTTCGATAAGGGCCAGCCCCATGTGCTGGTTACGGCCGACCTGGTGGGATTGAGCAGACGCATGGTGGATGAGATCCTGGCCAGGGCCAAAAGGACCCACGGCCTGAACCGTGAGCAACTGATCCTGAACTGCTCGCACAACCACAGTTGCCCCATCACGGCCGACGTACTTTGGCTGTA
>CAWUOE010000143.1:0-8000 GCA_963923355.1 uncultured Gemmataceae bacterium
AGATAGCGTAGCGTCTCGTGGGCTCGGAGATGTGTATAAGAGACAGGGTGAGAGCGGAAGAAACCGTTTCGGATGACAACGGCTGGACCCGCACGGTGAGGGGCGGGGCCTCCGATGGCTTGGGGGCCAGGGACAGTGCACGGTAATAAAGCACCGAACGGAAGCCCATGGCCAAGGCACCGATGCCGATCAGAACCAACGCGGCCAGCAGCCTTGGTTTCCATTTCCCCTGGTTTCCAGAGGCAACGGAAGCTCCGTCAACCGCCGGCAAGGCCCGCGTCCCTGGATTCATGGGGAAAAATCTCCCGACAGACCCGCTGAATGGTCTGGTCATAGTCCCACTCCCCGCGCAACGGAAACCAACGCAGTCCATCCAACATGGAATGCATGCTGTTCCGCAGGGATTCGAACGGCTCGGAAACGCGCATCTCCTTCAGGAGGTGCGGGAAATTCAGCATGGCCCAGTGACTACCGATGACCATGGAGTAGAGGGAGAAAACCACCCCGCCGACTGACTGGCCCCGTTCGAGGACCAGATCCTTGCCAGCGACGGCGATTTCCACGATCTCCATGACCCAGCGGATGATGCAACGATCCTGTTCCAAAAGGGTTTGGCGGCGCTTTTCGGAGGCCCTGGCTTCCAAATCGGCCCAACGGATCACCTGCTCGGAACGAAAATGGTGTGGCTGTAAATGGGCAAACAGGTTGTCCGCGATAGCGAAGGCCAGCATGCGTTCGCGGGTACGACCCTGGAATTGCCGGGCCCGGTCGAACAGCGCCAACCGCTGGCCGCAGCTTTCGATCAACAAGGCCGCGACAAGGTCTTCCTTGGAAGAGAAATGCAGGTAGATGGTCCCTTTGGAGTACTCGGTCGCCTCAGCCAGGCGATCCATCCCCAAGCCGGCGTAGCCGTGTTCAATGAGCATCTCCCGGGCGACACCCAGAAGTCTTCGCTCCCGCTCCTCAATTTCACGCTGCTTCCGGCTAATAGTGCCCATACGTCGATTTTTGACGAATCGTCAAAAATGTCAATCTGAAAGGTTTTTGGGGCACTTGGAGCCTCCGGAGGGTGGGGAGGATCAGCCCAACAGTTTGCGGTAGTTGTCCATTCCATGGGCGGCGATCCCGCCCACCACCGAATTCCAGATGTTGTCCACCAAGGAGACACTCAGCACTTTATCCACGGCGTCTTTGGCCATGTTTTTCACCAGTGAGTCTGTTGGGTTCCCCGCACCCGTGTCGAGCTGGCGTTCTTCCTCGCAGTGGACAAATTCGTTAGCCAGAAGGCTGTACATGGGAAGGCGCGGCACGGGGTCGGGTTGGTTGGTGTATCGGAACAGCTTGCCCTTGAATTCGCGATTGAACGCATCAATCGCCACCTGGTTGCCGATCATGGGGGCGCCAAAGGTGTAAACCTGGTGGACATTGATCATTTTGCGCGTGAGGAGCCATGCGGCAAACAGAGCCAATGCACCACCCAGACTGTGGCCGGTCACCCACACCGGTCGATCAGCCTTGGCCAGCTCACCCTCGACTGCTGAAAGCACCGCCGGCCAAATTTCGGCAATAGCCTCGACGAATCCCTGATGAAAGCGGGCCCCCACCCCCGCGGCAGCCAGGTCCGTCCCCAGCCTGCCCTCCGGCACCACCAGCAGGTTCATCGCATTGGTAAGCAACCAGTCCTTCAGGCCCTCGATGGCGGTGGGTTTTTCCGTGCCGCGAAAAGCCACAACGATGTGGTCCTCGTTGGCGGCAATCCAAGCCTGAGTGTTGTCCACACTGGCAAGATGCCCCGCCAGGCCCAATTCATCGCGGAATTTGCTTTCACCCTCGGCCTGGGAGTAGTAGGCCAAATCAGCGGCCACCGCAAGAAAACGGGCGTTGCGCTGATCACCCATCGCGTCTTCAAACAGTTGCAATGGCATATTTCCCCCATCCTGAAAAGATCTATTTAAGAAATTTACGCTCTTCCTTATTGGCAGACTTCCATTCGCGCAGAGCCTTGGAACTGATGGCCGTTTCCCGGGCATCAATCTCCCTCAGGTTTCCCCCGGGAAGGAGGTATTCCACAAACCCCTCGTTGGTCACGGCGGTGCCGCGCAACCTCAAAATGGCCAAGGCTGGCAGGGAGGCGATTTTTCTCAAGCCCTCATCGGAAATTTTGGAATCGTTCAGGTCCAGTTCCCTCAGGCGCGTCATTCCCGCCAGATGGTCCAGGGTCTCATCCACGACATCGGGGTTGGCCATCTGGAGAACGACGACATCCTTCCTCTGCCCAAGTGGCGAGTAGTCGCTTTGGTCCCATCCGGTGAGGGTGATGTGAAGCTCTCCGTCCACCACTTTTTCGCGGGGACCCAGGCTGAGGCGATTCACCACCAGGCGGTTGACTGCGATCGTTCCGCCAGCAAGAACCAGACCCAAAACCAGGACAGACAACGGCCATTTGGCCTTGGCCGGATACCGGGCAGCAAAAGGCAGGGCGGCTGGCGGAAAAATCAGACAGCCAAAACCCCA
This sequence comes from uncultured Gemmataceae bacterium, assembly GCA_963923355.1. Taxonomy (GTDB): domain Bacteria; phylum Planctomycetota; class Planctomycetia; order Gemmatales; family Gemmataceae; genus UBA6894. The sequence continues at coordinate 2,515 of CAWUOE010000143.1, forward strand.
AGCCAATCCGACCCGAAACGCGCATACCACCAACCAGACCAAGCCCGCGATGGAAATCACCAACCCGGCCAGCAAGACCCAGTAGGCGTATTGTTCGAACATGCCTGTGACCTGATGCTTCTAATGAGCCGAAACCAGAACCCTGTTGAGATTATGGGGGAAGGCGGTTGTTTTTCGCTGTGGTTTCAACTTTCTCCTCCGGCCGTTTCCCCGGCAGCCTGGCATAAAAAGATTCAGCTGACCCAACATCATATGCAAGCTAGCCAATTGCCCTATTTTTCTTGTTCATTTTAAAGCTTTGGGATAAACAAATAATCTGGGATAAATGGCAAAGATACATGTCTTGGTTTTGATCCAACGCATGATCCCACCGTCAGTGAATGTGCACTCAGGACCGACTGTGTGAAGCCAGAGTTTGTTTTCTGCCTGGAGGGTTTTTGTACAGTGACCATCTCAAATAGCCGTTTGCCTCTGTTTTTGTTTTCCACCTGGATTCTTCTGGCCCTTGGACTGACTGGCCGGGCAGAGGAGCTGACCCCCCAACAGCAGATCGCCGATTTGGAACGATCTATCCGCCAAAAAGAACAGGAACTGAAAAATCTTCGGAACCAAGTGATTGGCATCCGGCGAGCCGTGGAGGCTTCACGCCAATCCAACAACCGTTTTTACAACAACTCCATCGACCTGGTGGAGGATATGCCCCAATCTGATTTCCCCAAGGCCGGCCCCGAGTTCACGATGGAACGGACCGTTGCCAAAAAATGGTTCGAGACTCATTTCCCGGGCCGCAACCTGGAACTGTACGCCACGCTTTACGACGTGGCTGTGGAGGGGGAGGGCCCCTATTCGGTGACCGTGTACTGCCGCAGCAACAACATCAGTTATCTGCCCAAGAACGGCAAGAACATGCAGTTTGACAGGACCATTCTGTTTGACAGCCAAGCCTGCGCTGTGATGTTGGCCGGCATTCCGGGGGAGAGTTTCCTCTCGTTTTCAGCCTTGGACAAGGAAGGAAGCTGGATCGCGCGGTATGACAACTGCACGACCGAGGAGATGGAACACCTCAGGGCACTGAAGGGCACCAACATAACCCTGAAGGGCAAAATCCTGTACACCATGTTTCAAGAAAAGGATGTGGCGGAAGACACCATGGGTGTGGTGATTTCCGTGTCTCCCTTGAGCATCAATGACTTCCTGCCCAAACATACCCAGAAGGAAGTCACCAGAATGGAAGCCCAAATCCTCAGGAAGAAAGACTGATTTTTCACAGCACCCAATGATCTGGCGTGGGAGTTCCATGGAACTCCCACGCTTTTTTTCATGCGAGCTTTTTGGTTGGTTTTCAGGAAGGCGCGCCAACTTGGGCCGGGCCGGAGGTCTGTTCCGGGATGACGACCCGACTCTTGCCGGCTTTGGCCAGGCGACGCACCAGGTTCTCCAGGCTGTCGATCACCGAGTAGACCACCGGGGTTACCAGCAGGGATAGCACGAGACTGAACATCTGCCCTCCGATGATGACCTTGGCCAGACTGGCGCGGGCGCCGGCCCCCGGTCCGGCACCCAGGGCAAGCGGAATCATCGCGGCCACCAGCATGAACGTGGTCATCAGGATGGGCCGAAGGCGTGTGTGGTTGGCCTCCAGGATGGCCGCATCGCGGGGCATTCCGGCCCGGCGCAACTCATTGGTCTTGTCCACCTGCAGGATGCCGTTTTTCTTGACGATGCCTATGAGCATGAACAGGCCGAACATGGCGTAAAGGTCCATGGGCTGACCAAACATGAGCAGGGACAACAAGCCGAACGGGATAGTCACGGGCAAGGCGGACAGGATGCTGATCGGGTGGAGCCAACTCTCGAACTGGGCCGCGAGGATCAGGTACATGAACAACACACTGAGACCCAACGCCACGGCGAAGTAATAGCCGGTCTCGCCCAGCATCTTGGCCTGGCCGCCAAAGGAGATGTTGTAGCCTGGAGGCAGGTCCAACTCCTTGGCGATCACCTTGGCCTGGATCATGGCATCGTTCAATGAGACCTGGTCCGGATGGGCCAAGATGGTCACGGTTCGCTGCCGGTTGAGGCGATTGATCTGGCTGGGCCCCCTGGTCTCCAGCGGTTGGGTGAGTGCGCCCAACTGGACCGGTCCGGCCTCGGGTGACGGGACTGTCAGGGACGCCAAACCCTGCGGGTTGGAGCGAAAGGGTTTGTCCGCCCGCAGCCAAACATCGTACTGCTCACCCGATTCCTTGTACCGGGAAACGATCTGGCCCCCCACCAGGATGTTCAGCGTGCTGGCGATGGTCTGCACCGGGATGCCAAGGTCGCTGGCACGGTCGCGGTCAATGGACACCTGCACCTCCGGCTTGCGCAGGGACATGTTGGTGTCGACATCCACCAGACCGGGAACCTGCCTCAGGCGCGTCTTGAACAACTCGGAAAATTCGGCGAGGCGATTCAGTTCGGGGCCCGAGACACTGACCTGAAACGTGCGGCTATCCCCCTCGGGGCCGCCACCGATGGCCGAGACATCGGAAACGGTGGTCCGCAGTTCGGGATAGTCGAGCAGAATGTCCCGGGCCCTCTGCATCACATCGAATTGCGCGTATTCCCTCTCATCCAGTTCCAAGATTCGGAAGTAGATGGAACCGCGGGTGACATCCCCCTGGCCCTTGCCAGCGTTGCCGTTGTTCTCGCCGATGGAAGTGAACCGGTGACGAACGCCGGGCAACCTGGAGAGGCGGTTTTCGATTTCTGTGATGACCTTGTCGGTGCGCTCGAGGGTGTATCCCTCGGGGGTGATGAAGCCCACCTGGAACTCGCTTTGGTCGTCGCGGGGCACAAAGTTGAAGCCCATCTTGGCCGCGATGGGTCCCGTGGACAGGACCACCAGGAAGCACAAGATCAGGGTGACCAACCTGTATTTGAGGGCCCAGCGCAACGCCACACTGAAGGCGCTGTCGGTCATACGCCAAATGAAGCCATCCTTCGAAGCGGCGTGGCCGGCTTCGGACGGTTCCAGCTTCAGGAATTTGGCGCACAACATTGGCGTGAGGGTGAAGGAGACGAACAGGCTCATCATCACGGCGAAGGCCACCGTGAGCCCGAAAGAGCTGAAGAACCGGCCGACCATGCCGCCCATGAAGGCGACCGGCACGAAGATGACCACGAGCGACAAGCTGGTGGCCAACACCGCTAGGGCGATTTCCGAGGTTCCCTCGCGGGAAGCGGTAACAGCGTCCTTACCGTACTCTTCCATGTGGCGAAAAATATTTTCGTGCACCACCACGGCATCATCGATGACGATGCCGATGGCCAGAATCAGCCCCAGCATGGTGATGTTGTTAAGTGTGAAGCCCATGTAGCTCATGAACAAAAACGTGGGGATGATCGAGGTGGGAATAGCCATGGTGGCGATGACGGTTGTACGCCAATCGCGGATGAAGAGCAGGATGGTGCCAGCCACCAAGACACCCGCCAAAAGGAGGTGGAACTTCAGCTCGCGCATTGACTCCCGGATGAACCGCGATTGATCCTGGGTGAGTTCGATCCTGATATCGGGTGGCAAGGTTGGAGCGATCTCGGCCAGCCTTTCCTGAACCGTGTCGGAAATGGCCACGGTGTTGGTGCCGGACTGCTTCTGAACGAACAGGCTGACACTGTTTTGGCCGTCCAGCCGAGTCAGGCCGCGCGGCTCCTCAATGGTGTCCTCCACGCGGGCCACATCGCGCACCCGGATGGGGTAACCCTTGCGCTGGGTGAGGATCAGGTCACCGAACTGAGAGGCCTTCTGAACCCGTCCCAGTGTGCGCAGGACCAGCTCCCGCTGGCCCTGGTCTAGTATGCCTCCGGGAACCTCGAGGTTTTGGTTCGCCAGGGCGAGGCGCACATCCTCCACCGACAGGCCGTAAGAGGACAATTTGTCGGTATCCACAATCACATTCACCGCCCGGCTGCGGTTGCCCGACATGAAGACCGCCCCCACGCCGGGCACCGTCTGGAGCCTCTCCAGGATCTGGAGGCGGGCAATCTCGGTGACATCTCGCACCGGGCGACTACCTGATACACCGATGGTCATGATGGGCGCGGAACCCAAGTCGAACTTGTTGATGACGGGAGGCTCCATCCCCTGCGGCAACTGCTTGGTGATGGAAGAAACCTTGTCGCGCACCTCCTGGGCACCCACGTCGCCGTTCTTTTCCAGGGTGAACTGGACCACCACGGAGGCAAAACCCTCCCTGGTCTTGGACTGGACCTCATCCACCCCGGAAATGGTGTTTACCGCCTCCTCGATGATCTTGGTGACGCTGGATTCCATCTCCTCGGCACCGGTGCCGGGCAGGTTGGCGGTGACCGAAACCACCGGGAAATCCACCTTGGGGAACAGGTCGACTCCCAGCTCGAGGTAGGACACCAGCCCCATGACCACCGGAATGGCGGCGAGCACCCAGGTGAAGACGGGGCGGCGGATACAGATCTCCGAAATGCTCACGGACACTTCTCCCTGGCACAATGCGAGGCGCGCCTCTCCACTTCAGACATTCCAAGATTGGGGAAAACCGGCGCTAGCGGTTGGCCTTATCAGGGGTTTCCCGCACGGTCACGGGCGTCCCATCCCCCAGCAGGGCCTGGCCGCTGGTCACCACCTGCGCCCCGGATGGAAGGGCCGGCTGGACCACTTCCACCCAATCGGTGGTCTGAAGTCCCAAGGTGACGGGCACATCCCTGGCCTTGCCTTGCTCCACCAGGAAAACACGGGTGGTGCCGGCAAAACTGTAAGGAGCAGTCAGGGGTACCGTCATGGCCCCCGGGTCTGTTCGGGTGAAAATGGCTGCCTTGGCAAAGCCACCGGATTTCAGTTCACCCGTGGGATTGGGTACCTGAACCTCCACTTCAATGGTACGGGTGGCGGGATCCACGGCGGGATTGATGCGCGCTACCGTGCCTGGGACCGGCTTGCCCAGGGCGGCCGTGGTTACCGAGACCTGCTGCCCGGTCTTGATCTCGGGACCGAATCGCTCCGGAACGGGCAGCCGTAATTTCAGGGTGCGATCGATCACCAGCTTGCACACCTCGTTACCCGCCCGCACCAGGGTGCCCTCACTCACTTTGCGCGTGGTGACGGAATAAACCACGCCCATTTCCGACCCCGGAACGGGCTTGGTTGGCGTGGGAACCACCACCCGAGTTTCCGCCAGTTTCAGGCGCGAGATTGCCAGGGTGGACTGCTTGAGCTGGATCGTGGCCAACCCCGCACGAGCCTGCAGCAACTGATTGGCGTGCTCGGCCTGGGCCGCGCGGAAATCGCCGGTAACGCTCTCGATTTCCTCGGGGGAGATGCTGCCGGACCCCCTCAGCCGTGTCTGGCGCTCCAATCGGGATCGCGTGGTGTCCAATTTCACCTGGGCCTGCATCACGGTGGGTACCTTGGTCAGGTCAAAGCCCGCATCGGGCGGTTGCTGAAGACCCAGTTTGGCCAATTCCACCTG
>CAWUOE010000144.1:0-7965 GCA_963923355.1 uncultured Gemmataceae bacterium
GCCATTTAAAAGGCTTCTTGCCTATTGACAGTCAAAGAAGGCTGAAACAATCTTAAGCAATCCCGCCCTCCCCATGCCCATCTGGAGGTCGGGTCCTTGTCATGGATCCAGGTCGTTTCATTTCATTGCCTGACCTGAGTGTAAAGGAGAGTTTGACGATGCTATTTATAAACAAAAGCCGCCCCAGAAGGGCGTTCACGCTGATCGAACTGCTGGTTGTGATCGCCATCATCGCCGTGCTGGTGGGCCTGCTGGTCCCCGCCGTGCAGAAGGTGCGCGAGGCCGCCAACCGCATGAGCTGCAGCAACAACCTGAAGCAGTTGGGCCTCGCGTCCCACAACCATGCCTCCACGGAAAACGGTTTCCTGCCCTATGGCATGATTCGTAACCAGACTTCCACCAACCCGGCGCCTGGCTTTCCCAACCCCGCCGAATTGGGCACCGCCTACCGCTGCGCCATCTGGCATCTGCTGCTCCCTTATGTCGAGCAGGACGCGTTGTTCAAGCTGTGGAATTTCACCAACTTCAACGCGAACAATATCGCGCCCGGCGGCACCACCTCCTGGGTGGGTGAGCACTTCTTCAAGCAGAAAGTGAAAACCTTCATCTGCCCGTCCAATCCGGGGGATGCGCTCAACAAGTCCTTCAGCGGCGGCACGGATGACGGCCGGTATTTCACAGCGAGCTACCTGGCTTGCGGTGGCACGCGCGGGTATCCCCGTTGGTCCACCGGCAACGTCGTTCCCAGCCTGTTCCAGTACCAGGACGGCGCCTTCAACCAAAACACCCGCTACAAGCTGACTGATTTGATCGACGGCACCTCCAACACCCTGCTGTTTGGCGAGCGCCACTACTTTGACCCGGTCTTCGATTCCGGTCCCCCCACCGTTCCTTTCCAGGACCGGATCAGCAACTGGGGTTGGACCTGGTTTGGCGCCCAGGGCGATTGCTTCTTCGGCACCAGCGCGCCGATCAACTTCAAATGGTCGGCCGCCACGCCGCGCACCCAGGTGGCCTTCGATGACCGCATCAACGCCGCGGGCAGCGGACACTCCGGCGGCTCCAACTTCTGCCTGGGGGACGGCTCCGTCCGTTTCCTGTCGGAGGGTATGACTGCCGTTGCCTACCGCGCCATGGGCACGCGCGCGGGCGGGGAAGTGATCCAGGAGTGATGGGGGTTTGAATTGGGGACCGGTGGGGTGTCTGTTGCAGGCGCCCCACCGGTTTCAGCTTGGTTGTTTACCGGAATGTGGGAGAGGGTGATGTTGAAACCATGGTTGGCTCTGTCGTTACCGCTTGGCCTGGCGGTGGTGCTGGGTTGCTCGGGTGGCCCGGCTGTCAATGAGGTGGAGGGGATCGTCACCAGCGGTGGTCAGCCGCTCGAGAAGGTTCAGGTCAATTTCTATCCGAAAATCGATGGCCCCCATTCTTCCGCGGTGACCGATGCCGCCGGGAAGTTTGTGCTGAAGACCACCGACAACCGTGCCGGTGCCGTTGTGGGAACCCACAAGGTCACCCTGACGGATGTCTCCATGTTCGAGACCATCGGCAGGGAGAATGAGGGCAAGGATGTGATGAAGGGCAAGAAGCTCAAGGTGCCCACCACCTTCAACGATGTGAAAACCACGCCCCTGACCCAGGAAGTGAAAAGCGGCGCCAAAAACAGCATCAAGCTCGAGATCAAATGAACCCCCGGGTCATTTGACCGCACCTTCCCCCGGTCCCTAGCATGACCTGAGGGCAAAAATGCCCCCGCCTGGTTTCCGGGCGGGGGTTTTCCGTTGAGGGGGGTGTCTTGTGGCAGAGGTCCAGCCGTTTCGTGGTTACCGCTACAACCTGGCCCAGGTGGGTGCCCTCGAGGATGTGGTCGCCCCTCCCTACGACGTGATCGATTCCGCCCTGCAGGACGAGCTGTACGCCAAAAATCCCGCCAACGTGGTGCGCCTCATCCTGAACAAGGAATCCGACAGCGACAACGACCACGACAACCGCTACACACGCAGCGCCGCCTGCCTCCGCGAGTGGCTCGCCAACGACACCCTCCTGCAGGACTCCCAGCGCAGCCTCTATGCCGTCGAGCAGCGGTTCGAGGTGGATGGCCGCATCCTCACCCGCAGGGGCTTCCTTGCCCGGGTCAAGCTGGAGCCGTTCGGCCAGGGCCGCATTTATCCCCATGAGGAAACCCTGTCCGGCCCCAAGGCCGACCGGCTGAAACTGTTCCGCGCCACGGCCATGAACCTCAGCCCTGTCTTCGGCCTCTACCCCGACCCGGATGCCTCCATACCCAAGCTGCTGGACCAGGCTATCGGCCGCGCCCTTCCGCTTGAGGCTGCCGACCACCTTGGCGTGGTCAGCCGACTCTGGCCGCTGGCCGACCACAAAATCGTTTCCCAGATCACCGCGCTGATGGCAGACAAGCCGGTCTTCCTGGCCGACGGCCACCACCGCTATGAGACCGGCCTCAAATACCTTTCCGAGCGGGAGGAACTGGCCCAGCGCGAGGGTAAGCCCCTCGATCCCGACGCGCCTCCCCGCTATATCCTGATGTTCCTGGTCGCGATGTCGGATCCGGGTCTGGAAATCCAGCCCACCCACAGACTGGTGCGCGGGCTGCCCGATGTCACTGCTGAAAATCTCCGCGAATGGCTTGAGCCGGCCTTTGACATCACCCCCATGGGGACCGGCGAGGCCGCCTGCCGTGCCGCCTGGGAGGAGATCGAGCTGAATGGCCGACAGGACCTGCTTGCCTTTGGAACCAAGGCGGACAACAACTGGCTGCTGGCCAGCCTGAAGGATCCGGCACTCATGGCCAAGGCCGCCCCCGGCAAATCCTCCGCCTGGCGCGAGTTGGGGGTCTCCATCCTCCACAACATCGCTCTCGACACGCTGCTGAAGCCCCAAGCCGGCCCGGATGGGGTCCGTTGCGCCTATGTGCATCAGGTCCGCGAGGTCCTCGATGACCTCACCTCCGACCAGGGTTCCGACCTTGCCGTCCTGGTCCCCCCCGCCTCGATGGAAATGGTCGAGGAAATCGCCGGGGGCGGCGAAAAAATGCCACCCAAAAGCACCTACTTCTACCCCAAAATCCCCAGCGGCCTGGTCTTCAATCCCCTCAAATAGCCAACCGCCAATTCCCCCGCCCCATCGATGCAGAAAGGGCAGGGGATGGAATCGGCGGTCCATTGCGCCCAAAGCAAAAACCCAAAAAGCCTCGGCCATGCCCGCAAGCATTCGGGGGACCGGGTGCCCTCTGTTCTGAAAACTTGAACCCAAATCCAAAAATTCCGGAAAATCCTGCCGCCCCGAATGCCGATAAGACCATGTGATCCGTCTTTTCCGGGCCAGGTGGGTTCCTCCGGGGTTTCCTATGCTCTTCCCAGCGCGTTGTTTGGCGCTTGCGGCTTTCTGTCTGGTCTTCATGGGCTGCGCCCACAACCGGCTGGTGCCCAGCGGCCAAAACTACCGCTTTGGCAAGGGCTGGCACGCCGGAGAGGTGGCCGCGGAGGATGTGATCGGCGCCCCGCCCGAGGCGGTGGTCGAGGAGGGCAAGCCCCACTTGCTGCTCGATGCCGCCGGTTGGACCTTGGGCATCCCGTCCAAAATTCTTCTGTGGGACCGACGCGTCAAGAACCACCAGGTCAGCCCGCAAACGCGCGAGGCTGTCGAGGAGTATGTAGAACGCAACGGCATGACCGACATCTGCATTCGGGTCAACCAGTACGCCCCTCTTGAGGAGTGGCGGCGCCTGCGTGAAAACACCGAGATCGGCTGGGGCTGGCGTTACACCGTGGGTGCCATGGGGGTTGCCGGATACACACTGTTCCCCGGCAGGCTTTTCGGCCGCGACAGGTACAACCCCTACACCAACAGCCTCTATATCTACTCCGACATCCCCTCGTTGGGCATCCAGTCCGCGGCCTATGCCAAGGACCTTCGCACACGGTCCCACCCCGGCACCTACGCCTTTGTCAACGAGTTGCCCGTCTTGGGCATGTGGCGCGAGACGATCGCCACGCAGGATGCGCTCGATTACGTGGCCGCCACGGGCGATCGTCAGGCGCGGGAGGAAAGCCTGGTGATCCTCTACCCGCACTACGGTCTGTTGGCGGGCGGCACGGTGGAGGGTGTTCTGCTCGGCTCGCCCCTCATTCCGCTGGGTGGCCTGGTGCTTGGGCACCTGTCCGGCCGCGCCAGCGCGCTGGTCTTGCCCGAGGACGGCGGCGACGCGGTGGAAGCTGCTGACACGCCCCCGGGTATCGTGCAAACCGGTCGAAATAACGCCGGCGAGGCAAGCCAGGTCCCGGCCGAGGATCAGGGCGCGGCCAGGAAGAAATAGTTCGTCTGGTCCCAGTACTGGTCTTCAAACTCGGCCCGGCTCATGTGCGCCTTGCCGTTGGTTTTCAGCCACTTGCGCATCGTGAACAGCCGCATCCCGCAGCCTGCGAACAGGTCGAACACATGCTCGGGTAGTGTCCCGTAGAAGTCGCTCCCGCCGATCCCGTGCTCGAAAAGCGTGACCGGTTTCTGTTGCCCCAGCAGTTTCACGGCCCCCTTCAGCACCGGCAGGTCCGCGCCCTCGACGTCGATCTTGATCAGCTTCACCGCGGTGTCCGCGGGCAGAATGTCGTCGAGTTTCTCCACGCGCACCAGGATCTGCTCCACCTTCTCATCGGGCCGGTCGTACCGACGGGTTTTCAGCCCGCTGTACCCGTTGTTGGTCACCACATGGTGGAAGGTGGCGGAGCCGGTCGTGTCACTCAGCGCCAGGTTGTGCAGGTGCACCCGCGGGTTGTCGCGGAACATGACCTGCAGGTCGGCGTACAGGTGGGGCAGGGGCTCGAAGGCGTGGTGCTGCCCCCGGGGCGCGATCCGCGCCATCGCGCGGATGATCAGGCCCTCGTTGCACCCGATGTCGACCGCTGTCGAGTCGGGGGCCAACACCCGTTCCATCACCTCCACCGCCTGCCGGTCGTAGATGTGGTTGAGGGTGTTGGGCGGCCGCTCCGTGAGTGCCAGCCAGGTCCGGGTCATACCGCGTGAGACCAACCTGGCCACCGGCATCAGGGGTGTGCCAGCCAACCGCCGCTTCCACCGCGCCTTGAATCCGTCTTCGGGTGCCGTCATCGTTCCGCTTCCTGCCTCGAGGGTGGGGCTGCTTCCTGTCCCGCTCAATATTTGAAGGAAATTTGGGCGAATCCCATGCTGCTGTCGGAGACCTTGCCGGTGTTCCTCAGGAAGTCGCCGCCGTTCAGCATGCAGTAGCCTGTCAGGACATCGGTACGCGGCCCCAGGTGGAAATTCACGATGAAGTCCCACTCGTCGCCCACATAGTACCCCGCTGAGGCAGTTTTGCTCAGCCGTGCGGGCTGCCCGCTGGCGAAATACAGCGCGTCGCCCGCCGAGGCCAGCCAGAAGTTGTAGTGCTGCACCGTGAAGGTGATCCATTTCATCGGGTAAAAGTGCGCCTGCTGGCTCACCGACTGGATATTCTGCCGGCCCACCAGGTCGGTCCAGCCCAGGTAGTAGTGCCCAAACGGGAACAACTGCTGGAAGGTGTTGTTGGGCCCCTGACGGAAATGGTCCGATCCGGAGGCATAGTCGTAATACACCCAGGCGGTCGGGGCCGTTGGCAGCGAGGTGAAATGCCGCCCCAGTCCCAGGGTCGCCATGCCGGCCGTCAAGGGTTTGTCGTTGTAGATGGTGCCCAGTTGCAGCGCCACTTCCGCGTCGTGCAGCCAGTCGTTGTGGTTGCCCGAGGTGCGGCTGCCCAGTGTCACGAAGTTGCCCCGCACCAGCGGCGTGCCGCCCTGTTCCACGAACAGCTTGTCATTGCAATACCACAGCGCATAGAGGTCCGCCGAGTTGTCCTTGTCGAATTTGCGGGTCCACCACAGGCCGCTGAAATTGCACGAGGTCTCGGCCCAACTCCAGCCCTGGGGGTCGGGTATCACGGGCTGCACCCAAAACGCATCCAGGTTGTCCTGTTCCCCGTGGTGCAGCAGGCGCGCGCCCTGGAAGGTTCTGCGCGTGTTGGCCCAGTCCAGCGGGCTGATCAAGCGCTGAGATCCATAGAGCAGCTCCTGCCGGCCCAGCCGGAAAACAACCGGGGCCGAGTCCCAATCCAGCAGCTTCATGTCCGCGAACAGGTTTAAAAAGTCCGCCGGATCCTTGTCGGGCAAAACGGGCGGCAGGTTGTTGTTCCAGATTTCAGCGGTGAGGAACTCCGCATAGAAACGGAAATCATCATGGCACCAGAAGTCCGTGAACACCCGGGCCCGGAACAGGTCGTAATCGTTCAGGATCGGCTTCAGGCGGCTGTTGTTCTCCACCATGTGGCGGTAGCGCAAGTCGCCCCCGGTGGCCATCAGCCAGTTTTCACCCAAAGGGATCCGTTTCATCTCGTCCAGCAGGGGGAGGGAACGGTCCTCGCCCGGGGGGTCCACCTTGCGGTAATCCAGTTCGAAAAACGGCTGGAAGATTGGGCTGATCGGCGGCCACGGACTGGCGGGTGACTTCTGCCGCTCAATCCCGCGAAGCAGGTCGATGGCTGTGTAATACCCGTCTCCCTGGGTGGGTGGCGTTGGAAAAAATCCGGGCTTGGGAAATGCCTCCGACCGGGGGACCTTGTTCCACCAATCCGGCCGGACCGGTCCTTCCAGGGGTTGGGCTGGCGCGTTTTCGGCTTTCTCATTCCCCGCGGTGTCGGGGGTGGAGTGCTCTGCCCCGGCGGGGTGGTCCACCGGTTCCCGGACCGGGACTTGCCCGCCCAGCATCGCAACCATGCCAGCAAGCAACCACCCGGAAACCATCAGGCCCTCCCATTCCTTGGTTCGACCTTCGCCGCAGGGCTACCCGTTGAATTCTGGCCGCCTTGCAAACCCGCAATCCCGGGAAAAACCGCATCCTAGATTTATTCTTCCCATTTACCCCATATTTACAAATGTTTGGCCGGTCTTTGACAACGGCGCTTCCGGATGGTCGTTTGGACAAATCCATGGTTTGAGTGAGGTTCCCGATGCGTCTTTTTGCCCCGGCCTGTTGTTGGTTGATCGTTGCCTTGCTGGCCTCATCAGCCCGCGCCCAATCACCCGATCCCTATCTCGATTGGGTCCGGTCCCAGGCCGCCCAGATGCGAAAGGCGGATCGCCTGGCTCCCGAGGCACTTCGCAAAAAACTCGCGTTCGCCCTGGGGCTGGACACACCGCTGGCCAAGGACCTCCAACCCAAGGTTTTGGCAACTGTCCCGGGCGACGGGTTCCGCCTGGAGAAGATCACCTTCCAAACCTTCCCTGGCGTGCGCATGCCGGGCCTGCTGTACCTTCCGGAAAAACCGGGCAAGTACCCCGCGGTGCTGAATGTGCACGGCCATTGGTCCGGCGCCAAGCAGGATCCCGTGGTCCAGGCCCGCTGCGCGGCCCTGGCCCGCGCTGGTTTCATCGCCTTCGCGGTCGACGCCCTCGGTGCCGGCGAGCGCGGTGTCGAGCGCGCCCTAGGTGAGTACCACGGTGCCATGACGGGGGCCGGCCTGCTTCCCGTCGGTTTGCCCCTTTGCGGCGCGCAAATCCTCGAGAACGCACAGGCCCTCACCTACCTCCAGTCCCGGCCCGAGGTGGATGGTGACAAGCTCGGCGTCACCGGCGCCAGCGGCGGCGGCAACCAGACCATGTACATCGCCGCCTGGGACAGCCGTGTGAAAGCCGCCGTCCCCGTCTGCTCGGTCGGCAATTACCAGGCCTACCTCGGGGCCGCCTGCTGCATGTGCGAGGTGGTGCCCGGCGCCCTGTCCTTCACCGAGGAGGACGGCCTGCTGGCCCTCACCGCCCCCCGGGCCCTCCTGGTGGTCAGCGCCTCGCGCGATGCCCGGCAGTTTTCGCCCGAGGAGGCCCGCAAGTCGATTGCCGAGGCCCGCAAGGTCTACACCCAATTGGGCTCCGACAAGGCGCTGGTGCACAAGGTCTTCGAGTC
>CAWUOE010000145.1:0-7947 GCA_963923355.1 uncultured Gemmataceae bacterium
GGACACTCTGCACCCCGCGGGCGTGGCCCTCCACGCGGCGCAGGCCCTGGCGCTGGGCCCAGCGGCCGTTGCCATCCATGATGATGGCGACATGGTCGGGCAGGCGGGCGGGATCCAGCCCCGACCGCAGGATATGTTCCCGGGCCCGGTCCCTTGGGTTCGCCTTGTCCGTTTGCGGACTCAACCTGTTGGCTCCCATCCGATTGCGAGAAGAGTGGTGCGGGTTTTACCGAGCCCTGACGGCCCCTGAATGATACCAGTTTCCGCCTCAGGCCGGGGGCTGGAAGGTCTGCTCCCTGCCGGGCCCGACGGAAACCCAGGCCAGCGGCCGGCCCACCAGTTCCGCCACGCGGCGCGCGTAGCGCCGGGCGTTCTCGGGCAGGTCATCCCAGCGCTTGCAGGCGGTGATCTCTTCCGACCAGCCGGGCAAGGTCTCGTAGACCGGCTTGCAGCCGTCCAGGGTGAGCGCGTCGGAGGGGAACCAGTCGATGCGACCGGCTGGTGTGTCATAGGCCACGGCCAGTTTCAGCTCGGGCAGGCCGCTGAGAACATCGAGCAGCATGAGGCTGATGGTGTCGACGCCGTTGATGCGGGCGGTGGTGCGCACGGCCACGGCATCGAACCAGCCGCAGCGGCGCGGACGGCCGGTGACGGTGCCGTACTCGCGGCCGATCCTGCGGATGCGCTCGCCGATGCCCTCGGGGCCGTCATCCAGTTCGGTGGGGAAGGGGCCCGACCCCACGCGGGTGGTGTAGGCCTTCACCACGCCGATGGTTTGGTTGATCCAGCGGGTGGGGAAGCCGCTGCCGGGCCCGATGCCACCCACGGTGCTGGTGCTGCTGGTGACGAACGGGAAGGTGCCGTGATCGACATCGAGCAGGCTGCCCTGGGCCCCCTCGAACAGGATGGATTTCTTCTCCTCGTGCAGTTGGTGCAACAGGCGGGTGGTGTCGGCTACCAGCGGGGCAAGGAAGGCGCCGTGGTCGAGGTGTTCGTCCAGCAATTGCGCGGCGGTGGGCAGGTTGACCGGGTTACCCGCCGCCAGGGCCTCGAGTTGGCGGAGCTTCTGGGGCAAAATGGCCTCCAGACGGGCCTTGAGGCGGTCGGGGTGGACCAAGTCGATCATGCGGATGGCCAGCTGACGACCCGCCTTGTCGGCATAGCAGGGGCCGATGCCGCGGCCGGTGGTGCCGATGGCTGCCTTGCCGCTGGCTGCCTCGCGCAGGCGCTCCTCCTCGATGTGCCAGGGCATGATGACATGGGCGCGCTCGCTGATCTTCAGTCGGTCGCGGATGTTCAGGCCCTTGGCTTCCAGACCGGCGATCTCGTCGCGCAGGCGGCCGGGGTGGATGACCACGCCGTTGCCGATGAGGCCGAGGGTGCCCGGGCGGACCAGGCCGGTGGGGACGAGGGACAACTTGTAGCTGACGCCGCCCACCACCACGGTGTGGCCGGCATTGGCGCCGCCGTTGTAACGCGCGACAACGGTGTGCTGGTCCCCGAGGAGATCGACGATTTTTCCCTTGGCCTCATCGCCCCATTGCAGGCCGACCACACAGCTGATCATGTAGACCTCAACAAAAGCCCGGCCCGCCGCGCCCAAGGCACGGTTCCCGGAAAAACAAACTTTACCTAAGAAGAATACAGGACAGGTGACCGGCCGGGGGACGAGATTGCCCCGGATGCCCTGTCAGCAAGATTTGCCCAGCCTGCCGGGGCGGATTCGCCCATCGTCCTTCCCCACGGAGTGCCCATGCGCGCCGAGATCCTTTCCATCGGCAGCGAGATGACCTCGGGCCAGAATTTCGACACCAACGGGCCGTGGCTGTCGCGCGCGCTGGCCGAGTTGGGCATCGCCACGGCGTTCCGCACCACCATTGGCGACGACCCCGAGGACAACCGCCAGGTGTTCGAGGCGGCATCGCACCGGGCGGATGTGGTGATCAGCACAGGGGGCCTAGGGCCCACGCAGGACGACCTGACCCGAGAGATTCTGGCGCGCCTGGCCGGCGTGGAGCTGGTGTTCCACGAGGAAAGCTGGCGCAAGATCCAGGAGATGTTCACCCAGCGGAACCGGGTGTGCCCCGACCGCAACAAGGTGCAGGCGATGGCGCCCGCGTGCGCGGAGATGCTGGATAACCCCCGGGGCACCGCGCCCGGGTTGTGGATGCCGCTGAACCGGGCCCGCATCGCCTGCCTGCCAGGGCCGCCGCGCGAGATGCAGGGGATGTTCCATGACCAGGTGGTGCCGCGCCTGCGGGCCGCGGGCCTGGTGAAGGGGGTGCGCATCGAGCGACGGATCCACACCTTCGGCCAGGGCGAATCGGCGGTGGAGGAACGGCTGGGCGACATCACCGCGCGGGGGAACGATCCCGAGGTGGGGATCACCGCCAGCGACGCGGTGATCACGCTGCGCATTTTTTCAGCCGGGGTGGATGAGGCGGCCGCCCGCAAGCGGGTGGAGCCGATCGAGGCAAACATACGGGAACTGCTGGGCCCGCTTGT
The DNA here is from genome assembly GCA_963923355.1 of uncultured Gemmataceae bacterium. Classification (GTDB taxonomy): domain Bacteria; phylum Planctomycetota; class Planctomycetia; order Gemmatales; family Gemmataceae; genus UBA6894. Next base: position 2,506 of record CAWUOE010000145.1, read on the forward strand.
GTATGGGGCGGATGAGGAAACCCTGGCCCATGTGGTTCTGCGCGAACTCGACCGCTGCCGGCTGAGCCTGGCGTTGGCCGAGGGGGTGACTGGTGGCGCGCTGAGTCTGGCGCTGTCGGGTGAGCCGTGGCCGGGGATGCGCTGGTTCCACGGCGGGGTGGTGGCGCGCACGCCGCGGGCCGAACTGTGGGCGGGCCTGCAGGAGCCCACCCGCCGCGCGAAAGGCAGCGAGGGGGAGGAGGCCGCGCGCGAGCTGGCCGAAGCGGCGCGCCTGCGGATGGGCACTGATCTGGGGCTGGCCACCGTGGGGCGGGATGATGAGGGGCCCGGGGCCGGCCAGGTGTGGGTGGCCCTGTCGCACGCGGGGGGATGCGAGATCCGCCACCAGCACTGGTTTTGCGCGGCGGCCGAGGTGCGCAGCCGCACGGCCAAGCTGGCGCTGGACGCCACCCGTCTGTTTCTGGCCGGGCAGAAGGGATTCGGGGGTCACCCCGCATGAGCGAGGAAAACAGCGGCCGGCGGCTGGTACACTTGGCCGCGACACTGCTGATACTGGTGGCCAGCGCGCAGGTGGCGGGCCGCATCGCCACGGTGACCCGGCTGTTTGAGCCGGCGTTGTTGCGCGATCCGAAAAATCCTGGATTGTCGCCGGCATGGCCGGCGGCGCGGCCCGACCCGTCGCCCTTCTTGAGCTCGAACGACCGGAGCCGGTGGGGCACGGTGCGGGCGCTGGTGGAGGACGGCACCTACATCCTGGGCAAGCGCGACAGGGATCTGGTTTTCGCCACGGCTTTTTTGCCGCTGTTCCAAACCGATTGGCCCACCGCGCTGGGCAGCGCGGGCGTGGGGCACCGGCTGCGGCTGAACGCGGACAGCGGATTCCTGCTGAAGGAAGATGCCTGGCGCAGCGTGGACCGTGTGCTGAACCCGGAGACCCTGGAATACCAGTCCAGCAAGCCGCCGCTATTGCCCACGCTGGTGGCGGGGCCGGTGGTGCTGCTCGAACGCCTGACGGGCTGGAAGCCATCCACCCACCCGTTCGAGGTGGGGCGGGCGATGCTGCTGCTGGTGAACTGGCTGCCCTGGACACTGTACCTGGTGGTCTTCTGGCGGCTGCTGCAGCGGTTCGGGGTGAGCGATGCCGCCCGGCTGATCACGCTGGCGCTGGCGTGCTTTGCCACGCTGGTGCAGCCGTATTTGGTGGTGTTCAACAACCACACGCCGGGGACCTTTTGCGCTCTGTTTCTGCTGCACGCGCTGGCGGTTGAATGGCTGGACCCCGGATCGGGTGGCCGAAAGAACCTGTGGCTGGTCTGGGCCGGGCTGGCGGCGGGTTTCGGGGTGACCTGTGAGATGCCGGAACTGAGCCTGGCCGGTTTGGCCGGGTTGCTGCTGCTGGTGCGCACGCCCGGGCGGGCGGTGGTGTTTTACGGCGGGGCCTGCCTGGCCGTGATGGCCCTGGCGGTGGTGATGAACAAAGTGGCCACCGGGCGCTACTCGCCGGTGTACAGCGAGTTTGGCAGCCCGTGGTACGAGTATGAGGGCAGCAGTTGGTACGACCCGGGCAAGCTGAAGCGTGGGATCGACTGGGCGCGGCGCAACCTGGGTGAGACGGTGCCGCAGTACGCCTTCCACCTGCTGGCGGGGCATCACGGGCTGTTCTCGCTGACGCCCGTGTTTGCGCTGGCGATCCCGGGGGCCTGGCTTGCGGCCAAGGGACGGACCCGCGATGCCGCTTCCGGACTGCTGTGGCGTGTCGCCTGGATGGCGCTGGCTTGCACGGTGGTGCTGGTGACGTTCTACCTGGTGAAAAGTGATAATTACGGTGGCAATTGTTGCTCGGCCCGGTGGCTGCAGTGGCTGACGCCCTTGCTGTTGCTGGCGGGGCTGCCGGCGGTAGACCGCCTGACGCGCACGCGCGGGGGCTTGGCGCTTCTGGCCGTGCTGGCCTTTTTCTCGATGGTTTCGGCGGCCAGCAGCAATTACAGCCCCTGGCGGCGCCCCTGGTTGTACGACCTGATGGTCTGGGCCGGCTGGCCTGGCTACGACTGACCGAGGTGCCGCCATGGACATGAACCCGCGCCTGATACCGCACCGCCCGCCCCAGCCGGGGCTGGCGATGGCGCTGGTCTGGATGGTGGGCTACTGGACCTTCACGCAATTGCCCGGCGCGGGCATCGCCCTGGTGTGGGCGCTGTTCGCGCTGTTCACCACGCAGGCCGGGCCCGAGCAGTGGGAGCGGTGGAGCGAGCACCCGCTGGAGATAGAGGGCCTCGGCACCGGCATTCTGGTGGGGCTGGGGATCGCGCAGGTGCTGGCGGTGGTTTACTCGTGGATCCTGCTGCGCAACCTGGTGGGCCGGAACTGGCGCGAGCGCTTGGGCCTGGATGGGAAATTCAGGCCGGCGCAGGCGCTGGCCACGGTGCTGGTGGTGCCGGGCATGCTGCTGGCTGCCAACGGGCTGGTGTCGCTGATGCCCAAGCCGGAGGACCCAGGACCCGGGATGGCGGGCTTGCAGGTGGGTCGCCAGGTGTTGGAGGATTTCAGCCGCATGTTGGCGGCCTGGCCCAGTTGGGCGGCGGTGCTGGTGGTGGCGGTGGGCCCGGCGGTAGCGGAGGAACTATTTTGCCGCGGGTTTCTGGGCCATGGGCTGGTGGGCCGGCACGGCGTGGCCAAGGGGGTGCTTTTGACCAGCATCCTGTTTGGCGTGATGCACCTGGTGCCGGTGCAGGCGCTTTATGCGGCGCTGTTGGGCCTGATGCTGCACGGGCTGCGGCTGGCCACGCGCAGCCTGTGGGCTCCCATGCTGGCACACTTTGGCAACAACGCCCTCAGCGTGCTGGGCACCTGCGAGGACAGCCCGCTGCTGGGGCCCTTGAACGACCTGGAGAAATGGGTGCAGGCCCACCCGCTGGCTGGGATGTTGATAGGCCTGGGGATTTGTGTGGTGGCGCTGGGGTGGTTGGGGGTGGGGAAAAAGCCGACCGAGGAGGCTTGACTGCGCTAGCACCCCGTTCAGGGCATTGGGTAGGCTCGTCGGGCTGGGGGAGTTACAGCCAGACGGGAAGATGAGCCATGTCGGAATGGAAGCGATTGTTGACGGGCCGGTTCTCGGTGCTGTTGGCGCTGTTGTGCTTCAACATCGTGGTGCTGCCGCTGATCAACGATGGCATGAGCGGTGACTACATCGGACGCATCTTCTTCAGCCTGTTGTTCATCGAATGCGGCGACATCAGCCGGCGGAACAGCCGGTACTACATCCCGGGGCTGGTGCTGGTGGGGCTGTCGCTGTTTTTCGGCTGGATGGTGCCCTTCTGGCCCGGGCCGTGGACCTACCTGCTGCAGTTTGTCTTCTCCGGCACGCTGCTGTTCTTCCAGGCGATCCGGCTGATGGACGCGGTGCGCAAAGACCACCTGGGCAACGAGCAATCGATCGTGGGCGCCCTGTGCGTCTACCTGCTGTTAGGCCTAGGCTGGACCATGGCCTACGCGGCGGTCTGCTGCTTTGACCCGGGCTCCTTCAGCGTGCGGATCTTCGATGACAACATGGTCACCGCGCAGAATGGGGAGCGGCACGCGAGCTTCTCGCAACTGGTCTACTTCAGCATCACCACCATCACCACGCTGGGTTATGGCGACATCGTGCCGCGCACGCCGCTGACGCGGTCGCTGGCCATGTGCGAGGTGCTCACCGGCGTGGCCTACCTGGCGGTGGTGCTGTCGGTGCTGGTGGGGATGCTGGGCAAGCGGGAGCCATCCACCCCGCCGATCCACAAACACCCAGGGCAGTTCCCGCCGCCCTATCCGCCCCACCACCCCGGCCATGGGACCCATGACCACCAGTCATCGACCTGACAGGTTCAGCCCGGCTGTCCCCTCGTAGGCGGTGAAATCGGTCAGGGTTTCCAGCGTGTCGAAATCGATGCAACGCACCTGGGCACCCTGGGTGAGCATGCCGGCCAGGATGCTGTGCGCTCCGCCGGGCGGGCTAGTGCCCCGGCCTTTGGTGGCCCCCACGGCCATGCCGCCGGTGAAGGCCGGATCAAACGCGTAAAACGAGCGCAGCGTGGCGCTGGTGTTGCCATCGATCACCACCACATGCGGTCCGCCGCCGGGGCCCGCGCCGGTGATCACCTCGGCCCGGCCATCGGCATTCAGGTCGGCCACCGCCAGCGTGAGGCCGCCCATGAACTTGGGCGAATAGGCATAGAACGAACTGATCACCCGCGCCGTGTACCCCTCGAACACCACCACATGCGGGGGAACGCCCGGGCCCGACGCGGTGACCACATCGGCATAGCCATCGCCCGTCACATCGCCCGCTGCCACCATCACGCCACCCAGATACTGGGGGGCGTAGGCGTAAAACGAGTACAGCGTCAGGCCGGTGGCCCCCTGGAACAACACCACATTGGGCGGCGCGCCAGGGCCGGCGGCGGCGATCACCTCGTCATGGCCATCGCAATCCAGGTCGCCGGCGGCCAGGTTGACCCCTCCCAGATAACCCGGCGCGAAGGCGTAGTAGGAACTGACCTGCCCCAGGGTGACGCCATCGAAAACCATCACATGGGGCGAGGCACCCGGGCCGGGGGCGGTGATCAGATCCGCCACGCCGTCGGCGTTCACATCCCCCTGCGTGACGCGGATGCTGCCCTTGTAACCAGGGCCGTAGGGGGTGAGTGAGCGCCTGAGTGTGCCATCCGGATTGAACACTTTCACCACCCCGCCACCGCCGTTGCCCGGCCCGGTGAGGATGAACGGCCCGGCCAGCGGCAGCGCGGGATCAGGGTGCTCGTCGTCATTGAGGATGGAGCCGGTGGCTTGGGCGCGGAACAAGGTGGCGTTCTGCGGGCTGGAGAGCGTGAGGGTGAGTTTTTCTAGCGGTTCGAACTGTGAGTCGCCGTTGCCCAATACGGAGATGGTCTGGCTGGATTCTCCGTTGGCGAAGACCAGTTTGCCGGACGAGGGCTGGTAATCGTTGCCGGCCAGCGTGGCGGTGCCATCGGTGACCGTCCAGAGGAACGAGGCACCCCAGCCTTCGGCGGGGCGGTCGAGTTTTACCCGGAAGGTGAGGGTGGCTGTGCCCGACGGGCCCTCCAGCACGGCGCAGTCGGCCACCGAGGCCATGGGGGGTGTGCCGGGGGGCGGGGTTTGCAGCGCTGAGAAGATGTTCAGCCGTCCGCCTGAAACGGTGTAGGTCAGCGTGGGCTCGGGCGTGACGCTGGCCAACAGGGCCTGGCGGATCTGCGGCGCGGTGGCGCCGGTGTAGACGGAGGCGTACAGCGCGGCAGCCCCCGTCACATGGGCCGTCGCCATGGAGGTGCCGGAACCGTAGCTGTAGCCGCCCTGAGGGGTGGTGGAGAGGATGCCATCGCCCGGCGCGCCCAGGTCCACCGACAACCGCCCGTAATTGGAATAGCTGGACTTCTGCCCCCGGGAATT
>CAWUOE010000146.1:0-7850 GCA_963923355.1 uncultured Gemmataceae bacterium
GATAGCGTAGCGTCTCGTGGGCTCGGAGATGTGTATAAGAGACAGGTGTGTTGGGTGTCCAGGCCGGTGAGGTGACCCGGATTGAGCTGGAAAAGGGTCAGGTTTTGGTGAGCGCACGGCTGGAGGAAAGGTTTCGGCCGGTGCTGAAAACCGATGCCCGCCCCCGGATAGTTTCAGAGGGGCTGGTGGGCGGCCAAACGCTGGAAATCCACCCAGGGATCGGTAGTCAGGCTCTGGACCGGGGTACCCGCTTGCAGGGGTCAGCCCCTCCCGACTGGGAAAAGGGGCTGGAGCAGTTGGCGGAGTTGGGGCCTCAATTGGGTGGCCGGCTGCAAGAAAGCCTGGAAAGTCTGGACAAACTAACCCAATCGGCCCGGAAAACCCTCGACGGGGTCAATGCGGGGCAAGGGTCTTTGGGCAAGCTGGCCACTGATAACAGCTTGTACGAGCAGATGGTGCGGTTGACGCAACAAGGGCAGGACGCCTTGCGCGCGGTCACGCGGGATGCGGAGGCGATGCAATCCGTACCCGGATTCAGTGGTTTGGTTCGGGACCCGGAGCGGGCGCTGATTCGCCCGGATTGCAAGGCGCGTTCTTGGTCCTTTCCCGTAAAGGACTTGTTTGAGCCTGGAACAGCGCTGCTGACCGCCCAAGGGAGACAAAAACTCCAGGCTGCCGGCAAGGAATGCGCCCGGGAAACCAAGGCGGGGTCGGAGATCGTGGTAACCAGCTACAGCCTTCCGGGCGAAGGCTCGGGTATTCCGGGCAGGGTATTGACGGAGCGTCAGGCCGAGGCGGTGGCTGAACATCTGAAGTCTGCCTTCACCGTTCAAAAAACCGGGTGGCTTAGCTGGCGGCGGGTCATACCCCTTGGCATGGGGGACCAACCTCCGCCGGGCGGAAAACCCCCTTTGGAACCAGCTCCGCGGGTGGAAATCTGGCTGTTTGTTCCAGCAACATGAACGGGTCACCAGCCGACAGGGAAAAGCTGGCGATCCTGTACCATCTCGGCCGGATGACCTGGCCGGATTTGCCTTTATCTCAAGCCGAGTTTGAACATCAGGTCAGGCGCTCGCTGGAAGTGGGTGGGATACGCCAGGGCGAGCCGCTCACGATTGGTTCCTGGATGCAGCGTTTGCGGTTGCGCGATTGGTGGCTGTCGGCGGCCTGCCTGCAACGGGAAGATCCATACTGCCGTGAAAAAGCCTGGACCCGTTTGATGGCGGGCACCGTTCCGGTGACGGGCCGGCTGCTGACAGAAAGCCTCATGGAAAAGGCGAGGCAGGTTTATGGCAGGGACGAGGAAGCTCGCGAACGGTCGGTATCCGGCTTTTGGGGATTGCTGTTGGCGGGCAGTGGGGAAACGGGCCGTGGACCGCTGCACCGGTACGATGGGACAAGCCCGTTGATTCCGTGGATTCTGACGGTCTACCACAACCATCTGGTGGATGAAACGCGCAAGCGACCCCGGGAACACGGTGAAATACCGCGTGAAACCGCGCAGCAGGAACGATTGGAGCTACCTGACTCGGTTGCCCGTCGATTTGTGGAAAGTGCCGAGCGCTGGCTTTCTTCCCTGAGCGAAGCCGAGGTGTACACCCTCTCTCTGGTTTGGTGCCACGGCTTGACCCAGAGGCAGGTGGCCGAGGTGTTGGGCAAGCATGAATCCAATGTCTCGAGAGACCTGCGCCGCATGCGGGATTCGTTCCGAGCCATGACCGCCGAATTGACCGACGGGGACGAGGTGGCGGGTGATTTGGAGCAGGATGAGGTGTGGCAAGCCTGCCTGATCCGGGAAATGGGTCAGGTGCTTGCCCAGGATGCGAGATTAGGCGCGATTCAGCCGGCCAAGTCTGTTCCGGCGGCTGGTAACGGCGGATTATGACGCCGGAATGATTGCAAAATGCGATGAACCAGTGGATTGGACGCCTGGGGGAGTCCGTCCAAGGAAAAAGATTGTAAAAATGAAATAACGGCCACCCGGGCCAGATGGTTACCATCTGGAGGCCTCCGCCGATATGAAACGCGTTTTGACCAGGGAGACAGTCAGACCATGACCGCCAGCAGGGACGCCGAGGCCCCACTCCCGGGAGTGGTGGGTTCTGGCGCGGCCATGGCCGAGGTGTCGCGTCTGGTGCGCTGCGTGGCCCCCACTCAAGCCACAGTTTTGGTTGTGGGAGAGACCGGAACCGGCAAGGAACTGGTGGCCCGTTCGGTGCACCAGCTTTCCCAGCGCTCGGATGGTCCCTATGTGCGGGTGAACTGCGGTGCGCTGAATGAGAGCCTGCTGGAAAGCGAGCTGTTCGGCCATGTGAAAGGTGCGTTCACCGGCGCCATTGAGAACAAGACCGGCCGGTTCGAGGCCGCGCATGGCGGAACCATTTTTCTGGACGAAATCTCCAGCATGTCGGCCAAGCTGCAGGTGAAACTGCTGCGTGTTCTGCAGGAGAACGAGTTTGAGCGCGTGGGCGAAAGCCGGACGATCCGCGTGGATGCGCGCGTGGTGGCCGCTTCGAACCAGTTGCTGGAAGACGAGGTAGAGGCGGGGCGTTTTCGGGACGACCTCTATTACCGCCTGAATGTGGTTCCCATCTACCTGCCACCGCTGCGTGAGCGAAAAGAGGACCTTGTCCACTTGGCCAAATTCTTCGTGGAGAAGCACGCGCAGGCCAACCGTCTGCCGGCCCCCGGTTGGACGCGGGCGATGGAGGAGGCGCTGCTCCGGCATGACTGGCCGGGGAATGTGCGAGAGCTGGAAAACTACATGGCGCGGGTGGTGGTGCTGTGCCGGGGTGGGGAGGCAGACCCCAACAGGGTGTCGCCACCCGGGCGCGGTGAAAAGCGCTACAAGCCCGCGGCGGGTGCCCGGGGTCGGGGTGACATCGCCGGCCTGAGCAGGCAGCTGGTCCGCCTAGGGATCGAGACTTTACCCGAGGGGACGCTACACGAGCGGTTGGTGGGCGGCTTGGAGAGGGAATTGATCGACCAGGTGCTGGCAGATTGCGAGCAGGTTCAGACCAAGGCGGCGCAGCGGCTGGGAATCAATCGTAACACCCTGCACAAAAAGGTGACTGAACCGGGCAGGGCGGAGGACTGACAGTAATGCCCAGCCAGGCTGGGCTTTATGGCATCAGCCCGCCTGTCGTTCCTGATATTTGTTCAGCTTGTTGTACATCGTTTTCACACTGATATTCAGCTCGTTGGCGGCAGCGGTCTTGCTGCCGTTGTGGCGTTTCAGCGCCTCGAGGATGCACTCCATCTCAATCTCCTCCAGCGTGCGCGGGATGGAGGCCAGCGGTTGCGGTGGCGAGCCGAAAGGCGGCTGGGGGGCGGACTGGCCGGGGTGCAAGGAAGTTGGCACGGAATCGGGAAAACCAAAACCGGCCGGAATGCCCTGAGGGTTGGCCGGTGGGTAGCTTGGGGAGAATCCTGATGCCACTGGCTGCGGCATGTAACCCGCGGAAGTGTAACCGGGTGGTTGCAAACGACCCTGGGGAGGTGCCGCAGGCAAACGCACACTGGTGGGGAAATGCTCGGGTTCTAGGGTACCTCCGGCGGACAGGATGAAGGCGTGCTCCATCGCGTTGGCCATCTCGCGCACATTGCCCGGCCAGGAATGGTTCAGCAGCATGTCCATCGCCTGGCGGGAGATGGCCTGGGTGAGGGTTTCCAGCGGCCTTCGCGCGGCCCGGGCCAGCAGGTGACCGGCCAGAAGCGGGATATCCTCGCGCCGTTCGCGGAGCGGGGGCATGCGGATCTCGAAGGTGTTGACGCGGAAGAACAAGTCCTCGCGGAAATGCCCCTCGGCGACCATGGCTCGCAGGTCGCGGTTGGTGGCGCAGAGGACGCGCACATCGGTCTCGATGGGATTGGTCTCGCCCAGGCGGCGGATTTCGCCTGATTCCAGGAACCGAAGCAGCTTCACCTGGATGTTGCGGTTCAGCTCGCCCAATTCATCCAGGAACAGGGTGCCGGAGTTGGCCACCTCGAACAGGCCCTTGTGGTCACGGTCGGCCCCGGTGAAGGCGCCGCGCTTGTGGCCGAAGAGCTCGCTTTCCACCAGGTTCTCTGCCAAGGCGCCGCAATTCACCGGCACGAAAGGATTCTTGGCGCGGCGACTCTGCATCCACAGGGTGCGTGCGGCCAGTTCCTTGCCGGTGCCGGTCTCGCCGGTGATCAGAACGGTGGACTCGGTTGGGGCGACGGTGGCGATCAGCCGCTGCACCGACCGCATGGCGGAGGAATCGCCCACCAGGATGCTGGGACCTTCCACGGCCTGCAGGCGGGTCTGCAGCGCCAAATTAGCATTTTTTAGGTCGCGTTTTTCCGAAATTTTCATCAGGATGGCCTCGATCTCGGCCATCTTCGCGGGCTTGGTGATGTAATCGAAAGCGCCCAGGCGGACCGCCTCGATGGCGGTCTCCATGCTGGCGTGGCCGGTCATCATGACCGCCTCGGTGTCGGGCGATAGCCTCTTGAGCTGCTCGAGCACCTCGATGCCGCCAATGGAGGGCATGCGCAGGTCGAGGATCGCCGCGTCGAAGCGGTTGGTCTCGAGAGCCTTGAGGGCCAGGCGACCATCGGCGAAATCGGTGACCTCGTGGCCCATGCGGGTGAGCTCCGAGCGCATGATCTCGCGCAGGCCCTTCTCATCATCCACGAACAAAATCCGCAACTTACCCATGCGTCACCTCGGGAATGGTCAGGTCAGGCCGCCAGGCGGGGGCCCTTGAAATTCTGGTTGTCCGGCCCGCCCTGGGCGGGTCCGCCCTCCAGGGCCTGGCGTGGCAGGCGCACAACAAACCGGCTGCCCCTGCCCGGGCCGGCGCTGTCAGCCTCGATCTCTCCGCCGTGCTGCTGAACGATGCGGTGCGTGATGGTGAGGCCGAGGCCGGTGCCCGATCCGGTGCGGTTGCGCGTGAAAAAGGGCTCGAAGATGTTGTCCAGCGTGGCCTGATCCATGCCGCAGCCGGTGTCCTCGAACAGGATGCGGGCCATGCCGCGCTCGGACCCCAGACGGATGGTGAGCACACCCCCGTCGTCCATGCTCTCCAACCCGTTGACGACCAGGTTGAGGACAACCTGTTTGATCTCCTCGGGATTGGTCCAGGCGGTGAGGCCGGCGGCATCGCGTGTGTCGAGCTCCATCCGTTTCCCACGACTGACCGGCAGGTGCTGGGCGCTGTCGAGCACGGATTGGATGAGCTTGGTCAGGTCCGTCCGCTCACGGGCCTTCTCGCCACCGCGGCTGAAGGCGAGCAGCTTCTCGGTGATGTTTTTGCAGCGGAAAGCCTCTTCCTGGATCATGGCCAGGTAGCGTTGGAAGATCTCGGCGTCGTCCGGACCGGGACCCTTGGTTTGGCGCTGTCTGAGGCGGGACTCAAGTGCCTCGGCGCAGAAAGCGATGCTTGCCAGCGGGTTGTTGATCTCGTGGGCGACTCCGGCTGCCAGGAAACCCACGCTGGCCAACCGCTCGCTGCGCACCAACTGGCGGCTGCGCTCGGCCACTTGGCGCTCCAGGCCGGTGGAATGCTCCTGCAGGCGGGCCATCATGGCGTTGAAGGCGTTGGCCAATTCCTCCATCTCGTCGCCGCTTTCCACCTTCACGCGCACATCCAGCGTGCCTTCCCCGATGCGGGAGACACCCTCCCGCAGATCCCGGATGGGGTGAAACACCCAGCCGTAAAAGGCGCGCATCAGTCCGGTCATCAGTAGCAGGCCCACGGTGCTGGCCGGCACGATGATCCACAGGCTGACCTGGTAGTTGCGGCGGGAGACGTTGATGTGTCGATCGAGGTCCTCGTGGATCTTGTCGCGCAGGTCCCGGCTGTCGCGGTCCAGGCGCTCGCAGATGCCCTGTGCGGCCAGGATGTAGGCGTCGCGGCCGGATGGCTCGCCCGGGGTTTGCAACCGGGGGGCCAAAAGGGTGCCCAGCGCGTTTTCGAGGGCCTGAAGATCCTTGCCCAGCGCGCCCGCCAGTTCCCGTTCAAGCACCAGGTCACGAGGATCCGGGCTGGAGTTGGCCAAGTCATCCAGCTCGCTGGTGTATTCCCTCAAGCGGGCCTTGGCTTGGCTGAGTGGTTCAAGGAGGCGGTCAGGCGCGTCGGCAAGGCGGGTCATGCTGCCGGGACTGACCAGTCGAGCCAGTGCCCCGCGCAATTGTTCTGCCGATTTGAGTTCACCCAATTTGCCGCGAACATCGTTCACGGTTTGGTAGTACGACCACAGTCCCCGGAGGGTGCCGGCCAGCACGAATCCCAGAACGCAGACCGTAAGGACCACGCCCAAGAGCAATTTGTGCTGGATTCGCCATCCGCGAGCCACGCTGGACCTCCTTGTCCGCAGGCCGTATTTCTCGGGATTCGCAGCGGTTTTTGCGTGCCGCGACACCCCGGTTTCTCCCAAGGGACAAGAGCGTACCAGAGGCCTGATTGCCGGGAGGAGGTCAACTTTTTGAAAAAATTACCCGTTTTCAGAAGCGGGGCGGCACAAGGTGAGGCGACCACTTGGCTTGAGTCGGGCGGAAATCGATGGGGAGTGTTTTTCTGTTTCCCACCCTGTGCCCACACCACCTGGTGCATGTGCACAGTGCACCGGGCTGGTGCAGTGCCACTGCCCAGCGCTGTGCACTGCCGGTGCCGGCGTGGCTGTGACTGTGACCCGTACTGGCGGTGCGCGGGGGAAAACCGCGGAAAAATGCGCTTTTTTTTGCGAGGCGGGTTGTTCTAGACTCTCACACGTCCGAGGGAATCCGTGACATTTTCACCCGGTGCGTGCGGGTGGTTTCGGTTTCCACCGGATCCCTTGAACCAGCGGCGACGGAACCGCCTGCTGGGGGCCAAGGATGGCCTAGTGGAGAGATGCCGCATGATGCCCCGTTTGCCGCGGGTATTGGGGAGATTTCGCCCCAATGCCCTGCCTCCCCCCGGAGGTCAAGGCTATTTCTGCATGCAGTCGAGACAGCACCCTGATTCGCTTCGAGATTCCAGGTCCGACCGCCGCGTGATTGAGGATGAAGGTTTCAGCCGGAGGCGGCCCGAGCCGGCCGACTGAACCCCAGGAAAACCAGACCCTTTAACGCGACAGCGCCCGACGCATGGAAGTGTCGGGCCAGGGACGAGCCGCCGGGAAGAAGAGACCGGCAGCATTTCCCGCAGGACCTCATCTCACAACTCAAGGAAGCGATCCAAAAATGAGCCGATCCCCTGTTCTTTTTCGCGTCGATGCCGACCCCGAGCAAGGTTACGAGCAAATCTCGCGCTGCCATGTGTTTGCCGCCGCGTTGCAACGCCGGCGACGCACGGCCTATTTTCTTTCGCGTCTGGACCCGGGCTCGATGATCCTGCCGCTGAAGCGCGGCGGCAATGAATTCATGGAGGCCGAGTCTCCCGTCGGCACCAAGGAGGACCTGGAGGAGACGTTGCGCGAGATTCGCCGGCTTTCTCCGGCCGCGGTGGTGGTGGATTCACCCAACGCCGATGAGGATTATCTGGGTCGACTAGCCAAGGCGGCACCGCTGGTGGTGACCTTGGACCATCACGCTGCCCATCATTTTCCCAGCCGTCTGGTGGTGAACCCGTTGCTCGGGCCATCCCGCGAGGCCTATGACCACGGCGACCGTACCCAACTGTTGCTGGGTGAACGATACGCGCTGATCCGCAGCGAAATCCGCCGCCTGCGACCCTTGCGTTCGCAGGAGCCTCAGACTCCCTTCCGGGTGGCGGTCGCCTTGTCGGAGCATGATCCCGCCGGTTTCACCGCAGACGTGGTGAAGCTGCTTCTGGAGACACCCGGGGTAGAAAAGGTGGATGTGGTGGGTCGGGCCCACCACCGCGGCCTGGACACCCTGC
>CAWUOE010000147.1:0-7846 GCA_963923355.1 uncultured Gemmataceae bacterium
CACCATGTTTGCCAGGCTGCTACTCATTCCTCCCAGCCATTGCATGACCGGTTTGGCCTGGAAGAAGATGGCCTGGAAGAAAAGCAGCATGATCAACAGAAAAAGGCCTGTTCCCCAAACGGGATGAACCAGCCATCGGTCAACCTTTTCAGTGAAGCCTTTCCGTTCGGCTACCGGCCTTTCGACGGCGCCCGCGACCTGTTTCCTGATCCAGGGATAACGACACCTGGGTTCGAGGACCGGCAGTGCGATTTGATGGAGGGAGGCAATTTCCCGGCGGGCCGAGACCAGTTCCGCCACTGCCGCCTGCCCCATGCGGGTGGTCAGGCGTTTTTCCGCTTCCCCTCCCTCGTCCACCAGGGCCCTCAGTACAAATCCCGGGTGGCATTTCCAGGATTCGGCCAGCTTTTTTTGGATGGCGCGAACCGGCTCCGGCAACATTTCCACCAAGGGCGCTCGTTTTTCCAGCGCCGCGGAAACCAGAGCCGTTTTCAGCGAATCCAGCCCCTTGTTCCTGGGGGCATTCACCGGAATCACCGGCAAACCAATCTGCCCCGCGAGGCGCGCCGCATCCACGCGGATACCCTGTTTTTCGGCCAGATCTCCCATGGACAACGCGACAACCACGGGCACACCCAATTCAACCGCCTGGCTGAACAGGTACAGGCTTCTTTCCAGGTTGGATGCGTCCGCCATGCAAAGCAGGACATCCGGCCGGGAGGATTCCCCGAAACCGCCGGTGACCACCTCCACGGCAAGCAATTCATCCGGACTGCGGGCGGCGAGGCTGTAGGTGCCGGGAAGATCCAGCAACTCAAGTTCGTGGGGCGTCCCGTTGTGCTCGGCGCGCAGGGTGCCTTTCCGCACCTCGACGGTCACTCCGGGATAATTGCCGGTCCTGTGGCGCAATCCGGAAAGGGCGTTGAACAGGGTTGTTTTCCCGGTGTTTGGATTGCCCAAAAGGGCCACTTGGAGCAGCGGTTGGCTGGTGGACGGACCGTTGGGCTGTGGCATTATTTGGGGCAGCCGTCGGTTGGATCGAGGGAACGGACCAGGATTCGTTTGGCTTCGGAGAGTCGCAGGCTCAGTTGGTAGTCCCGCAAGCGGATTTCCATGGGATCTCCCATGGGTGCGAAACCCAGGATACGCACGGGTTCACCTTCAAGTATGCCCATTTCCAAAAGGCGGCAAGCCACCGCATCATCGCCCTGGACTGCGGCGACTTCACCCTGAACTTGCAGGGGCCATTTGTCCAAAGGGCAATGGTTAGAAGGAAAACCGGCTTCGGCGTTCATTCTGCAAGGGGCTGGACAAGAATCTGCTGGCAAAAATCGCCACGCAAAGACAATTTGGAGGAACCCACTTGCAACAGGCAGGGAGAACCGTTTTGGAGAACCCGAAGCTTGGCGCCTGGACAAAGCCCCAGTTCTTCCAACCGCCGGCAAACGCAGGAATCCGGAAGGCTGCAAACCTCGTAGGAACTGCCTTCAGCCGCTAGATCGAGCGGGGTGATCATGGGGGCCTAACCTACCGAAGCCACGGGGTGGTGACACCAGACCCGGTTTTGGTTTTGAGACTCAGTCTCATTTACTACTTCTAGTCTAGTTCAGCGTCATGGTCTGGTCAATCGGTTTGATCCCGAAATTCGCCTCCCCAATGAACAACCACCTCCCCTTTTGGAAAACCTTGATGAAAGGGGATTCCTTGAGCTTCCTCACCGGATTCACGCAGGATCACCGGCCGGGAATATTCCCGGGTATTGGCCCCAACCGCCTTTTCCAAGCCGCTCGGTTTGGATTGATAATCCTTCTTGCCCCCCCGAAGGCTCCAAACACGGTGGCCTCCCTGAAACCAACCGACACTCACCCAAGGGCTTGCCTTCCAGAACCGGCCCAATCGAAGTGCCATGGTTTCCCCGGCCAGGCAGGGAAAATTCTCCGCGACAGAAGCCAGTTCATGTGAGGCGGTCCAGCAGGATTCCAACCAGGTTTTTGGGGCCATTATTTCAAAAGCCAATTGATCCACGACCTCGGAAAAGCAATCCGTTCGGATCGGAGGACCCAGCTTTTTCAAGTATTTCGCAGCAACGACCTTGGCTGCCTTTTGGAACCGTTCCGATTCTTGGAAAACAGGCTTTGAGCTTTGGCGGGGTGTTCTGGAAAGGGGTGTCTGGATGGCACATCCACCGGACTGGAGAGCCAGCCACCGCTGAAAATAACCAAAATGGATGGGAGGTCCCTGGCAGCCTAGTTCCTGAAGCAATTTCCGGGCGGTGAAATCCTGCCACCCTTCACAATCCGTTCCGCTCTCAGGGTGAAACGAGTCTTCCAGGTAATCGGCCACAGGATCCCCCCCAGCGTCCCGTAAATATACATTTGTTCAGTATTGGGCTGGGGCAATCAAAAAGGCAAGGGCCACAACGGTGGCAGGCCCTTGCCTGATGGTCGCAAACATTAACTGGGTATTGATTTAGGAATTAGCCGGAATTTGGGACCAATAGCCGTTCCAGTCGGTTGCGCCGTCGAGCTTTTCCAGCCATTTGGCGAGCAACCTGGCCCCGTTCCTCAAATCTTCGGCATGAACCATTTCCACCGGGCTGTGCATGTAACGGTTTGGAATCCCGATCAATCCGGTCGCCACTCCCGCCCGGGTGGTCTGGATGGCATTGGCATCCGTGCCTGTGGGTTTTGGCACCGCGCGCAGTTGGTAGGGAACGCTTTCTGATTTGGCGGTGTCCACCAGCATTTTGCTGACCAAGGGATGGATGTTGGGACCCCGGTGGATCACCGGCCCCTGGGTGAGCCGGACCTCCCCCACCTGCTTTTTCTCTGAGCCCGGGGTGTCGGTCGCGTGGGTCACATCCACCGCGATACCGACCGTCGGATTGATGCCGTAGGCGCTGGTCATGGCTCCGCGCAGGCCGATTTCCTCCTGAACGGTGCTCACGCAATACAGGTCAACCGCCAAGGGTTTTCCTGCCAGCAGTCGAAGCGTTTCAAAAACAGTCCAGACACCTGTCTTGTCATCGAGCCCTGGGCCGGAGACAAAATTGCCCCGCATCGGTTTCAGTCGCAGGTCAGCGGTCAGAAAATCCCCCACCTGAACAATCGAGTCGGCTTCCTTTTTGTCCTTGAAGCCGGCGTCCACCCACAGATCATGCCACAAGGGCAGCTTGTTCCGCTCCTCGGGGGTCATGAGGTGCGGGGCCTTGCGGGAACAGACTGCAGGTATGGGGCCTGATTCGGACCAAAGGGTCAGGTGTTGCCCGAGCAAAATGGCAAGGTCCCAACCGCCAACCGGTTGAACCAGCAGAAACCCTGACTCCTCGATATGGATCACCATCAGGGCGAGCTGATCGCAATGGCCCGCCAGCAAAACCCTTTGGGGTTCAGACATGCCCTTTGGAACACGGTTTTTGTCCGCGTGGCGAATGGCTATCAGGTTTCCATGGCTGTCTTGCTTGAGTTCGTCCGAAAACGGGCGGGCCCATTCTGTCAGCCGATTTTGCAACCTGCCCTCGTGGCCCGGTGGACTGGGCGTGGTGACCAGAACCTCCAAAAGTTCCAAATCAGAGGGGATGCGGGGCGTCATTCAATCACCTTGTCGAGTGCTTCACGAAAATCGGCGGCGGACTGGAAACGTCCGGAGGGATTGCGGTCAATCGCTTTCAAAAGAAAGTCCCTGGTTGCATCCGGCATATCGGGGATAAAGTCTCGGGGATCCTTGGGGGGACTGTTCATATGCCCGATCAAGGCCTGCATCGACTGCGAACTTTCCCAGGGCAGGCTTTGCGTGAACATCTCGTAGGCGGTCACCCCGAGGGCGAACATGTCCACCCGCAAGTCGGTGCTGGATCGGCGAATGATTTCCGGGGCCAGATAGTTCGGTGTCCCTGTCCGATTGCCCGGACGGCAAAACTCCGGACGATTGGGAATGGCCAGGCCGAAATCAATCAGTTTCACAACCCCCTCGTTGGAGACCATGATGTTCCGGGGGCAAATATCGCGGTGAAGGTATCCGGATTTGTGGAGGTAATCGATCCCGCTAGCGATCTGGCGGAGGTAATTGACGCGGTTTCCCTGCAACTTCTTGCTTTTGGTCTCGATCAGAAAATTGAGACCAACCCCATCGACAAACTCCATCACGATGAAGGGTTCACCGGTCTTGGAATGGATGCCATAGTCCATGGTTTGGACTATGTTCTCGTGCCTCAGCTTGTGGCAGATCTCCCCCTCGGGGGGCTTGTTCAAGCCCTTGAAACGCGATTCGAAGTGCTCGGTCTTTTTGGCATCGAGCAATTTGAGGCAGACGTTGCGCCCCAGTTTCCTGTCGAGCGCCTTGAACACCTTGGACATGCTGCCTTGGCCGATGCGGTTGCCCTTGTCGAACCGCTTGTCCACATCCTCACGGCTCAGGGGTTTGGGCGGCGCGAGCCCCTGGGATTGCTTCCCCGAACTCCTGAAAGCGGCGGAGTCCTTCTTTTTCTTGCCGCCGAAAAGGCTGGATAACCATTGGAACATGACTCACCGCTGGCAATAGTCGATGAGACGGGCCACCTCGGTGCGCAGGTCCTTGCGGTGGACAATGCGGTCGATGAAACCGTGGCTGAGCAGAAACTCGCTTGTCTGGAATCCTTCGGGCAGTTCCAGCCTCACCGTGTTCCAGATGGTCCGCTTTCCGGCGAACCCGATCAGGGCCCCGGGTTCGGCCAGGGTGATATCGCCCTGCAATGCCCAGCTTGCCGCCACACCGCCCATGGTGGGATTGGTCAGGATGGCGATGTACAAGCCACCCGCCTGGTGGAATCGACCCAGCGCGGCGGAAACCTTGGCCATCTGCATGAGGGAAAGGATCCCCTCCTGCATGCGCGCGCCGCCACCCGAACCACTGACAATGATCAAAGGCAGCTGCATTTTGGTTGCAGCTTCCACTGCCCGGGTCAGTTTTTCCCCGACCACCGAACCCATGCTGCCCGCCATGAAGGCGAAATCGGTGATCCCGATGACGACCGGTCGACCGCGTATGTAGCCACGGCCCACAACGGCAGCGTCCTTCATCCTCGTCCGTGCTTGTTCCTTGACGATCCGATCCTTGTAGGGCATCCGGTCAAAGAACTCGAGCGGGTCACAGGGGGACAGTCCGGTATCCCATTCCTCGAAGCTGCCCTCGTCCAACATTTGCCGGATTCGATCGGTGGCAGGCAGATAGAAATGATGCTGGCATTCGGGGCAAACGTTGAATTTGGCTTCCGAATCCTTGCGGAAAACGGTGGCCTTGCAGGAGGGGCACTGGATCCACAACCCCTCGGGGACACCCCTTTTGGGGCGCCCTGTCATGGATAGCCCGGACTCGACCTCGCCATCCTGACGGGGCTGCTTGCTCATTCCTGCACTCCAGAAGGATGACCGGTTCCTGAAAAGGACTCCTGGGCCACCCTGCCCCGCGGGCAAAAAGCCGGCGGAAACCCAACCCATCCAATACATTACATTGGTCAAAACGGTATCCAACCGCAAGGTGGAGTGGCTTCAGAGGCATCCCCGCATGCCCGCAAGAAAAAACCTGGGGGCGGGTCGCAAAGCATTGCCAAGATTGGGTTTGGCACATTCTGGCAACCTTTTTCAAATCGCTTCCCCGCCGGTTGGTCCAAAGGGTGGCTGTTCGGAAGCGTCTTAAGGAAGGGTCATGAGCATCCAGGTTGAGGGAGTTTGCAAAAGTTTTGGCGCCTTTCGCGCCCTGGACCAGGTTTCCCTTGAGGCATCCTCGGGTTCATTGGTCGCTCTTCTGGGGCCTTCCGGCTGTGGCAAAACCACTCTTTTGCGCATTATCGCCGGCTTGGAAACTCCCGATGCGGGGCTGGTCCGATACCAGGATGAGGAAGTGACCGGGACCCCGGTCCAAAAACGTAATGTCGGTTTTGTTTTCCAGCATTACGCTTTGTTCCGCCATTTGCCGGTGTTTGAGAACATCGCCTTCGGGCTGAGGGTGAAAAAATGGCCCGAAGGCAAAATCCGGGACCGCGTACGCGAACTCCTCCACCTGGTGCGCATGGACGAGTTGGGGGACCGCTACCCGTCCCAACTTTCCGGCGGGCAAAGGCAGCGGGTGGCGCTTGCCAGGGCCTTGGCAAGCGAGCCCAGGGTGTTGCTTTTGGATGAACCATTCGGCGCCTTGGATGCCAAGGTTCGCCTCGAGCTCCGACAATGGCTCCGGCGCCTCCATGACGAAATCCACATGACCACCCTGTTTGTGACCCATGACCAGGAGGATGCCTTTGGGGTGGCGGACCAGGTCGTGGTCATGCGGGCGGGCCGCGTGGAGCAGATCGGTTCCCCCGCCGACGTTTTTGAGCATCCCGCCAACCCATTCGTGATGGATTTTGTGGGCCATGTGAATGTTTTCCAAGGATATGTCCGAGAGGACGGCCAACCGTTCATCACCGGCTTCGCCCCGGGGAAATTCGATGCCCAGAAGGAAGGAACCTCATCGACAGGCAACAATCTGGTTTTTGTGCGACCCCATGAGTTGGAGGTCCTCAACCACCGCCCGGAGAAAGGCGCCCTTCCCGCCAAGGTTGTCCATACCCATCCAGCGGGTCCCGTGATGAGGATCCATCTCCGTTCCCCTGACGGCGAGTCATCCGCCAGCGTGGAGGTATCCCCGGAACGGTTCCGGGCTCTGGCGTTGCAATCCGGCCAAGGGGTCTGGGTTGCCCCCCGGGGTGGCAAGGTTTTCGAGCCGGAATACTCCATCTGATTCAGTTCGCCGGACCTGCACTGGTCTGGCCGGGAGTGGCCTCATGTCCAGGCTGATTGACCTGACGCACCGGATCAGGAATGGGATTCCCGTTTATCCCGGGGATGCCGGTGTTCATTTGTCGGCTGACTCGGTGCATGGTTTCGACAAAAACGGTGTTCCTGCAGCCCATGTGGGCCGTGTGAACATCGGGTTGCACAATGGCACCCACATGGATGCCCCATACCATTTCCTGCCCAGGGGGTTCACCATCGAGGAGACCCCGCTCGACCGATGCATCGGACCCGCAGTTTTGGTCGACCTGCCTGGCTTGGAACCAAGAACCGAAATCAAGCCGGACCATTTTGCCTCCTTCGAATCTGAATTGGTTGGTCGCAAACGGGTGGTTATCCGCACCGGATGGTCGAGTCGCTGGCAGCAACCGGATTATTTCACAGCTCACCCCTTTGTCGGTTTGGCCGGGGCGCGGTGGTTGTTGGATCGTCAGGTGGAATTGCTTGGTCTGGATTTCCCTTCGATAGACCATCCGCCTTTTGAAACCCACCTGCTCTGGCTCGGAGCCGGGGCGAGCATCGTGGAAAACTTGACCAATCTCGACCAAATCACGGTTCCCGTTTTCACGCTCGTGGCCCTGCCGTTGCCCTTTGCGGGTATGGACGGTTCGCCAGTTCGCGCGGTCGCCAGGCTGGATCAGGATCCGGGCGGTCCCGTGTGATTGGTCCATTTTTTCTGTCGATGAATCGGAACTGACATGGAAGCCATACTTTGCCAGGGCCTTGTGAAGACCTTTCCAGGCAGGCCGCCCGTGGAGGCCGTGAGGGGGTTGGACCTGACTGTGGAGAGAGGTGAGTGCTTCGGTATTCTCGGCCCCAACGGGGCCGGAAAAACAACCACATTGGAGATACTCGAGGGGCTTCAGAATCGCACCTGCGGGGAAGTGACGGTGCTGGGCCGCCGTTGGGAGACCGAGGGAGCCGAAATACGGCAGCTCATCGGGATCACCCTCCAGGAAACCCGGCTCTCGGAGAAACAGACGGTCGCGGAAACTTTGTCCCTTTTCCGCAGTTTTTACAGGCGAGGCCTCAGCCTAGAC
>CAWUOE010000148.1:0-7758 GCA_963923355.1 uncultured Gemmataceae bacterium
ACGGAATGGAACGCATGTCACTGACAAGATTATTGTACCCGAAACTGGTACCCCGTTCGGTGAGCAGCAAAGGGGCTGAGGATGCTGAACGCACTTTGTTCACCACATTTTTCATGTCCCAGGGGGCCATGAATTGACCTTTTTTGATATTGAGGGCCCTACCGGATGCGGCAGCAGCCAGGACCAAATCTGTCTGCCGGGCCAAGAAGGCAGGGATCTGGATCAAATCGACCACCTGGCCTGCGGCTATTGCCTGATGAGTTTCGTGAACATCTGTGGTGATTGGCAAACCTGTCTTTTGCCGCACGGTTTCCAGCATGCGGAGCCCTTTTTCCAACCCTGGCCCCCGAAACGCAGATCCTGAACTCCTGTTTGCCTTGTCGAAGGAGGCCTTGAAGATCACAGGACAATGGAAGTGTTCGGCCAGCAGTTTTACTTTGTCCGCGATGGCCAGCGTGAGGTCCATGTCCTGTAAAACGCATGGTCCGACTATCCACAGGAGTTGCCCGTTTTTTGTCAGTTGGGCGTCGCCCATTTTCAAACTGTCCCAAGCCATTGGTTTCTCCGGCACAAATTCACCGCTTCCGACCAAGGTGTGTCGCAAAGGTTCAGGGGATATACCCAAAACTCTTTCAACCAAGACTCAGAACCTAGGGAAGGGGCTTGCCATCGTGGCGCAATCGCTCAAATCGGTTCAAGCCCAAGACCAGCAGGCAGGCCAAGCTGATAAAAAACAGGCTTGCCAGGCATTGCAAGACAATCTTCTGGCTGACCAGGCCCCAGATGTTCAGAATGAGAAAAACCGCACCAGAAATGATCGAAACAACGCAGAGGAAATAACAGGTGGCATCGAGCAGTCGAAGGAAACCCCCAAAGCTCGGGCGGTGAGGGTGATGAACGCTAGGAACCGGCTTGGGAGCCGTAGGGTTGATGGCTGGAGAAGGTGTGGAAGTCTGGTTGTTGTCGGTCATGACGGCTTCCTCACCGGGTTGGGAAGGGATTACTGCCCCACCAGCATCCTATCCATTAATCCGAGTGGCGATTGGCCCGGCAAGGCGGGTACAGTCGCCCCACTTTTCCAAGTTCCAGCGAGTGAGACATTCAGGGGTTGACCATGGGCGCATCGGTACCGATCCAGTGGCAAAAAGAGCCTACTTGTTGGGATTTGTCCGACCTTTTCCCGAAGGGCGCCAGTGACCCCCGGCTGGACCATCAAATCACCCAGGCTGAGGATGCCTGCAAAAAGTTTGCATCCCGTTGGAAGGGGCTTTGGATTTCAGGTAAACCTGTCAGCCCTTCAGAATTTTCCGATGCTATCACTGAATATCAACTCTTATTGGAGTTTCTCGATCGTCCGTTGATTTTTGCTCAGCTGAATCATGCAGCCTCCACCTTGGATGCGGAACGTGGCGCCCTTTTGGCACGTGCACGCGAGGCACGCACCAGGGCGCTTAATCATCTGATTTTTTTTGAAATGGAATGGGGCAAAGTTGACGGGTTGATCGCCGAACCCCTGATGGCATCGGAGCCATTGAAGCCATTTGCAAACTGGCTTGGAAAAATCCGCAAAAGGTCCCCCCACTTCCTGACGGAAGCCGAGGAAAAAATTGTCGAGGTGAAGAACCTGTCTGGAAAGGCGGCCTTCAACCGGCTGTTCGATGAACTGGTGGGACGACTTTCCGTTCGCGTCGTCAGTGGGGGGGATTCAGGCCAGTCTGTCGGAATTCCACTTCAGGAAGCACTGAACCACCTGTATTTACCAGACCGTGATCAACGCCGGGCTGCCGCGGAGGGGATCAGCCAAACCCTGGAGAAAAGCGCCCCGACTTTTGCCTTCATCTTGAACTCCCTGGTTTTGGACCACCAGGAGGATTGTCGGTTACGTTGCCATTCCGATCCAATGGAGCCGCGCAACCTGGACAATGAAATCGAACCCCAGGTGGTGCAGGCGCTGATGGATTCGGTGGAAGCTGGATTTGGCTTGGTGGAGCGGCATTACCGTCTCAAGGCACAGCTACTCGGAATTCAGGAACTGCGGGATTTTGACCGTTATGCTCCCTTGGCGGCTTCGGCGAGGACGGTCACTTGGTCCGAAGCATGCGACATGGTTTTCGCGGCCTACAACGAGTTGGCTCCCGAAGCGGGTGAGGTCACCCGTACTTTCCTCGAAAAAAACTGGATCGATGCCCAGCCACGCAATGGAAAGCGCGGTGGGGCTTTTTCCGCCGGCACAGTGACTGATGCCCATCCCTATATCCTGATGTCCTACCATGGCTCGCCCCGGGATGTGGCGACTTTGGCCCACGAACTGGGGCACGGGATTCACCAGCACCTGTCGCGGGGAGTGGGCTATCTGCAATCTTCCACACCCCTCACCACCGCCGAGATGGCGAGTGTTTTCGGGGAGATGCTACTTTTTGAAAAACTGGTCCAAACGGCCCGGGATGACCGCGAGCGACTTTCCCTGTACATGGGCAAGGTGGAAGATGCCATCGCCACGGTTTTCAGGCAGGTAGTCCTGACCCGTTTTGAGATGGAAGTGCACGCCAGGCGAAGGGACCAGGGCGAGTTGTCCGTGGAGGAACTCAACCAGCTTTGGATGGGGACCAACCAAAGGATGTTTGGTGATTCGGTTCGCCTGGGGGAAGGGTATCAATGGTGGTGGACCTATATTGGCCATTTCATCCATTCACCTTTTTACTGCTATTCCTACGCCTTCGGGGAGCTGCTTGTGTTATCTTTGTTCCACCTGTACAAGCAAAACCCCAAGCCATTCGCACGGGATTACCTGAAGGTGCTTTCCCTGGGTGGATCGAAATCGCCTGATGAACTGTTGTCGATGATGGGAGTGGACATCCGGCATTCGGGTTTCTGGTCCCAGGGTTTGTCCCTCCTGAATGACCTCCAGCGCAAATCAGCCGAGCTGGCAGCATCCGCTTTGTGAAATCAGACAAACCAATAAACCGGTTGACTCGTCCCACAGGGTAGTAGGTCCGGAGCGATTCCCTCCGGATGCCGCCGGGAGGGGGTATGGACCGCGCCAGCCAGGATGCCCGCCAGCGGTCTGTGCAGGGAGCTTTCCTGCAGGCGCATCATTCCTCGCGGGACAGGGTGCGAAAGGTATTGATCAACCGGATCCAAGACGAGCACCTCGTCCACGATCTGGTGCAGGAAACATTCCTGAGATACTGGAAAGCACTGGTCTCCGGAGTCCAGATCGAGCATCCGGATCGTTGGCTGGTCCGGGTGGCGATCAACCTTTCGGAGGACTGGAGGAGGTCGTTCCAAAGCCGCCAAATCACCATCGGGCTGGGTGGCAACCTCCTTGCCTCACTCGCAGAGGAAAGGCAGTATTCGAGGGTGGACTGGTTGCTTTCCCCGGTGTTCTCCACCGCGCAACTGGATCGATTGCGTCCCAAGGATCGGCTGATCATCACCCTGCGTTTTATTCTGGGCCTGCAAACCCAAACAATCGGAACCCTGATGGGGATTGGTCCTGACGCGGCCCGGATGCGTTTGGCCCGGGCACTCAAAAAGGCCAATGCATTGACAATCAAGGGCTGAGTAATGGAGCCAAATCCAGCGACCGGAAGGGGCCAGTCGAGGCGGGAGGCGTGCCATACGCCAAATGAAGGCGCAATGGGGCGCATTCGAAAATCATGCTTTGCAGGGTGTTGAAACCCAAGTTGGTTTTGTGAAGCAATTCCTTGACCTGAGCAATGGAAACTTTACCCGGTGCAGCGCATCCTTTTTGCAGGGCGGAAAATCTCTCGAAAGATTGGTAGGGGTTCGCCTGGTCATCCGCCTTGTTTTCGGCCAGGCAAAAATGGTTGGCACAACAGGCGGTTCCCGCATCGGCCGGACGAACCTGGACACTGTCCGGACAGACCTCCAATACCGCCGTCCTTTCCCGGTCGGAAATAAGCAGGTTCGTGGTGGTGGATCGTTCGAGGCCCAGAAGGAATTTTCTCGCCTCGTCCACAGTCTTGCATTGTTCGAGGACCATCCGATAGCACAGGGCGTAGGGAAGCCCTGCCGGGTTGAATTTTCTTTTTGGGGGACGGACGTCCACCACCTCATGGATCGCCAAGGCCAATCCCGCCTCGTTGATCCCCGAAAGAACACCCAGCAATCCCGGGAAACCAACCGAGGCGAAATTCAAGAACCCCTTTCCCTGCCTGATCACTTGAACCAACGTGTATTGTCCGATGTCACCGACGGGTGGGTAGTCGAGGTTGCGGCCCAGCAGGTTGCCGCCGGTGGCACTGCGGGCCTTGTCCACCCCGATGCCCGAACAGAGGACCATCTGTTTCAAGTCAAACAGGGTGTTAGCGGCAACCAAGTCGGCACGACTGGCACCAGAGCTCTCCTGCATCGCCGCCAATTCGGCCTGAAACCGATCGGGGAATTTTTTGACCATCCGCTCGCCCAGGCCCACAAGGAAAGGCCAGAGGGGATCCACCTTGAAGAAAGTCACGAGGGATTTTGGGTAGGCCGACAGTGCCTTTGCCTGGGCCAATGCCAGCTTGCCGACCTGGGCTCCGAGTGATTCCGGTTTGCTTTCCTGCACCACCAGAACCGGCACGCCCTGCATGATTTCCAAGGCATTGGCCGCGTTTCCCTTGGCGGGTTTATAGGCAAACCTACCCCAAGCCGGTTGTGACCGCAGGTCTGGCGTTAAGTGGGCGGTGATTCCAGTAGCGCACCAACCCATCCAAGCCCTGCGGGACAATCCGGCCCGGAAGTTCGCTTTTGTGGAATTGGACCGGCGATTTGGCTTCTGTTCCATGGAGAATTAGGCTATCCCAAAGACCCATGCCCTGTCAGCCTGAACAAATGGCTTGCACATGGTTGCCTTTGGCACTTTCTGAGGAATCTGGAAAGATATTCCTGTCTGAAACCACTTCAGGCCAATAACTTGCGAATTGCCGGCTAGTGACCTGCAAGGAAAAGACTGCATGCGCTGGATGATTGTCGGGGCTGCGGGCCAGTTGGGCAATGAATTGACCCGCCTTTTGGGAACTAAGGCGGTTCCGGTGACCAGGGCTTTGGCGGATTTAAACTCCCCTGAGCAACTGGGCGAACTGGTTGCCCAGGTGAAACCGGACGGGGTCATCAACTGTGCTGCTTACAACCTGGTCGACAAGGCCGAGGAAGCCCACCGGGAGGCATTCACGACCAATTGCTGGGGAGCAGGAAATATTGGGACGCTGTGTGCCAATCATTCCATCCCGTTGGTCCATTTGAGTACCGACCATGTTTTTGGTGGTTCTGCCCCTTGCTTGTCGAATGGGAGCCCCAGGCCGTGGCTGGAATCGGATGCCGCAGCCCCTTCCGGTGTTTACGCCTTGAGCAAGCTGGCCGGGGAACATCTAGCGAGGATCCGAAACTCCCAAACCTGGATAGTGCGGACTTGCGGACTGTATGGCGCCCTTGGAACCGGGGGAAAAGGAACGAATTTTGTCGAAACCATGCTTCGTTTGGCCAGGGAGGGGAAAAGTCTCCGTGTGGTTTCCGACCAAATTTGCACCCCGACACCGGTGCGCGATCTGGCGCCGGCCATTTTGTCCCTGGTGGAGGGGATGCCGCCAGGACTGTATCATCTAACCAGTGCCGGCCACTGCTCGTGGCACGAATTCGCCCGGGCGATTTTTGAGGAAAGCCACATGCTGGTTCCGGTGGAGCCCATCACCAGCGAGCAGTTTGGGGCCAAGGCAAAAAGGCCCCCGTGGAGCGTTTTGGGCTCGCTCCACCAAGATTCGGTCCGTATGCCCAAGTTGCGCCCTTGGCGGGAGGGGCTTGCTTCCTACCTTCACGAGGACCGGCAAGGCAGATGAACGAGGAACCCAACCTGCCTCCCGAAAGCCAGGCACGGGAAACCGCTGCCGGAGAATCCTGTTCGGGGAACGCACCGATGGACCGCCGGGGGAGACCTGACCGGCGTCAACAGGATATTCCGGTTGCCTATGATCGGCGTAGCGGGAAGGATCGTCGCGTGGAAGCCGCCCATCAGCGGGCGGCTTTGGAAAAACGCCGGATGGTGGATCCAACCACCTGCGAAAAGGAGTACAGCGAGGAAGAGATCGAATTTCTGACCGCCATCGATTCGTACAAACGGGCCAACCGTCGCCCTTTTCCAACCTGGAGTGAGGTGCTTGAAGTGATCCGGGCGCTAGGTTACCGAAAAGTGGAAGCGCCCAAGCCGATACCCGGCGTGCCTCTTCCTGTCAGCCGTCCTTCCGGAGAATAAAAGCCGCAAGCTTTGTGCTCACCCCGCTGACTTTTTGGGGATCCTGCCCACCGGTCATAAATCCAACCCGATTGCCCGCATGAGGCCCAAGGCATTGCTTCTGGGAACCACACCCGGTTGCAGGCGATAATCGAAACTCATCATTCCGCCTGACCAGTTGTCCACAAAATGGACATTGGCTCCCTTGTCGCCCAAATCCTCCGCGATCCTTGCGAGCGTGAGATCATGGGTTGTCACCAAACCCACGGCACGGGTCTGGACCAGCCTGCGGATCAGCGCCTCCGCACCGGCCAGGCGGTCACTGGAGTTGGTGCCGCTGAAAATCTCATCCAGCAGAAAGAGCAGGGGGATTTCAGCTTTGGAAAGCTCGAGGAGCTTGCGCATGCGTGCCAGTTCGGCCGCGAACCGGGACATGCCCAGCCGGAGTGAGTCCTCAGCGTGCAAAATGGCGGCAACCTGGAACCGGCTGATACGCATGAATGATGCGCGCACCGGGCCGCCAGCCCAAGCCAAGACCGCGGCCACACCCACCGAACGCAGATAGGTACTTTTGCCGGACATGTTTGATCCGCTGACCAGCAACAACTGGCAGGGGGGTGCCAATTCCACCTGATTACGAACGCACCTGTTGACAGGTAGCAAGGGATGGCCCAGGTCACGGGCTTCAAAACAGGAAGGGCCTGATTCCATCAGGGTTGGGAAAATATCCGCTGGGAACAGGAAGGAATGGTGGGCCAGGGACTGCAAAGCCTCATATTCCGCCAAAGCACCCAGCCATGCCTTCAGCGAGCCCGCGTTCCTTCGGTGCCAATTAAGTAAAAGCCATGCAAATATCAGGTCCCAAAAAAGCAGCACCAAAGGCACTGTGATCAATGGATTTTTTTTGGCCTGCCAGGTTTGGACCAAGGTCACCAGGCGATCGACCGCCGTTTGGGCATCGGGTCGATTGGTTGAGGCTTTCAAATGGCTTTGGAGCGTCACCAGCCTCTCGCTTTTCCACCCGTATTGCACAGCCATCGCTTCAAGTCCACCGCGTGCTGCCAAAAGGGCTTCGGCTTGTTTTTCCAGCCCTTGGAGCACTGAACGAATTCCTTTCCAGGTGAGTCCGTAAACCAGTAGGGTCAACAGCGCGCAACAGGCCACCCCCAGCGAGTCTGCCTGTCCTGAAACCCACTGGACCAAGGTGACCAGGTTGGCACCCCCCAAGAACACAGCGATGGCCACCCACAAGCCAGCCGGACCTCTCAGGGGTGAGCCAGCCCACGCCAGGGTGGAATCCAACTCCTGCCCCGCCAGAAGGGCACCGGATTTTTCGACCAGGTCCAGCCTGGAATCCCAATTTCCTGCCAATTCGCGGACGGATTCCTGCCTGGAAATCAAATCTGCCAACAATCCGGGGCCACCCAACCATTGGGCCAACTGTTTTTGGCCCAGGTGGGTGCGGGCAATGCACAGCGACTCGAAAAGTGATCCGACTCCCTGTCTCTTATACACATCTGACGGTGCCG
>CAWUOE010000149.1:0-7751 GCA_963923355.1 uncultured Gemmataceae bacterium
GTTAGCACGCCAAAACGCGGGGATCAACCAGGTGCGCTGCCGATGGGTTCAGGCAGACCTGTTCCCCTGGTTGCGTGATGCCATCGCCCAGAAAAACCAGTTTGATGTCGTGATCCTTGACCCCGCCAAGCAAACCCGCGACCGGGATGAGATTGACCTGGCGTTGCGACGGTACTTTGACATGAACCGCCTGGCTTTCCAGGCAGTCAAGGAGGGAGGCATTTTGGTCAGTTGCTCCTGCACAGGGTTGGTAGGAGAACCGGAATTCTTGGAATGCATCCGAAGGGCGGCAAGAGCGGCCGGGCGGACTGTGCAGGTTTTGGAAGCAGCAGGAGCGGCGCCGGACCATCCTTTCCAGCTTCAGGTACCCGAGGGGAGGTACCTGAAAACCGTCTTCATGCGGGTCTTGGAGGCCGGCGAGCCGATGGCTCCACCAACCCATATCCCCCGTCCAGACACCGGATGGGATGAATAATCTGGCGTAATTAATGGATAAACCCCTTGGCTAACCAGCCCGCCGGGTTGCTTGCAGGCTGCTTTTTGGGACACAATAAGATAACCCGCTACTGATTTCCCGACCGGGATCCCATCATGCGAAATCCTTTCTTGATTGGCCGACGTATTCCTTTAGCCCTTTTCATTGCTTTGTTTGGCCTTTCGTTTTTGGCGGTCTCCTTTTTCCGAGGGGAGTCCAAAGCCACAGGCTTGGCTACCTCTTCGATTACTCCTTCCCCATACGCAAGTCCCAGCGCCCTGGCGATTTGCCCGGATCAACGGCACGCCCTGGTTGCCTTGGCTTCGGCCAACGCGTTGGCGGTGGTTGATTTGGAAACGGGAAAAGTGATTCAGGAAATCCCGGTAGGAGATCAACCCAACGGTGTGGCGGTATCCCACGACGGCACCATGGCCGCGGTTTCATCCAGGCTGGAGGGTTCCGTTTACCTTCTCGGGTCTAACCGGGGAGCCACGACCATCAACAGGTGGAGCAACAAGGTAAAGATTCCCTGCGGTCACCTGCCTGCCGACCTGATTTTCAGTCCCAAGGGGGACCGCCTTTACGTTGCTTGCTCCGGCAGCCACGAGGTGGTGGTGGTTGATACGGCAAACCCCACTTCACCCCGGGTGGCACAACGCTGGAAAGCATGGCAAGAGCCCCGCAGGCTTCGCCTCGCGCCGGACGGGGCCAACCTGTTTGTGGGTTGCAGCCGTAGTGCAACCGTTCGCTCATTCGACACCGCCAGTGGCAAGGAAAACTGGAGCCGACCACTGGAAGCCGCATTCAACATGACCGGCTTGGCCCTGGATCCCAAAACCGGGGAGCTGATCACTTGTCAGGTTTTCCACCGACACCATGCGATGGCCAAATCCAACATCGAGCAGGGTTGGGCTTTGGACAATCGTCTGGGGCGCATTTTCCTGAAGGAACCAACCGCGGATCCCTGGCAAATTTCAATGGATGTGCGCGGCAGCGCGGTGGGCGACCCCACTTCAGTGGCGGTGGAAGGCAGTGGGAATTGGCTTGCCGTGGCGGGAGGTGGCACCCAGGAAGTGCTGGTTTTCCAACGCCGGGAAGTGCAATGGTCGCATGGCGACCCGGGCGATTTCCTCGACTCAACCCTTGAATACCCCGTGCGGAAATATGAGCGTATTCCTGTGGGGGGCAGGCCTGTGGCTTTGGCATTCCTGGACGGAGGAAAGGAATTGCTGGTGGCCAATCAGTTGGATGATTCGATCCAATTGATCAGCACCGGTGAAAAGAAACTGGTCAAAACCATCTCCCTTGCCCGCTCTGAAAAGCCCGACGCGCAGCAACAACTCGTTCGCGAGGGAGAGGCCCTTTTCTTCAACGCCAAAAAATCACACCATCACTGGTTTAGCTGCCATACCTGCCATACCGACGGGCACACCTCGGGCCAACCTTTCGACACATTGAATGATGATTCCTACGGTAATCCCAAACAAACCCCCACCCTTCTGGGCGTGGCCGATACCGCCCCGTTCACCTGGCATGGCTGGAAGCATGACATGGAAAAAACAGTCCGGGATTCGTTGGTGAACACCTTGTTCGGACCTGAGCCCACAACGCGGGAAGTCAAAGCGCTCACCGCTTATCTGCAATCCCTCCGTCCCATCCCAAGTCCCAACAAACCGGCTCCCGGAACACCGGCGGCCGAATCCCTGACCCGTGGCCGCAACCTCTTTTACGGCAAAGCCAATTGCGTTCGTTGTCACGCCGGAGAAGCCTTGACCACTCCGAAAAACCACGAGATTCCGATCGAGCCGGATGGAAGCCCATTCGACACTTGGAACCCTCCGTCCCTGCGCGGAGTGCATGATCGGGCGCCCCTCATGCACCACGGTTTGGCTAACGACCTGAAAGACCTGCTTCAAAACCATCACAAACCGGAAAAGATGGGTGGTACAGCCCTCGACCGGGACGAGGTGGATGATTTGATTGAGTTTCTCAAATCCCTTTAACACATCATTCGTTGAAAAATGCTGCGGGCCTCACCTTTCCTGGGAGGAGGCTTGCGGCATTTTTACCTCAGGCCTCCAATTGGCTGTTTTGTGTTTCTTTTGGTTTGTCTTGGACCCATTTGCCAGTTAGGCGCAGGTGAACCAAGGTTCTTTTGAGCAGTGTGAGTCCTTTGGCAATTTCTCGGGTCACAAAAGAAGGGCTTCGATCCATGGACTGCGCCACTTTCTTTTTCCCCTCGCCTTCCAAATAAACCCGTTCCATCACCTGGCGGGTGACAACAGGTAACAACTGGACGGCCAAGCGAACCTCTTCCGTTTGGTCGCGATATTCTGAATCCTCGCCGGGAGAACCGGTGCGATTGCATATCAACTGTCCGTCAGCCAATTGAATGGTGCTGAACGAGACGGGCAACCGTCGGCGGCAAATGTCCGAGATGATCGCGCGATCCACCAATACCCAGAGAAAGACCTTCAGTTCCCTTTTGGCAGGGTCAAAACGTCGAAGCGGGGACCCTGGTTGGATCCGTGTGAGCAGATTGGACAAAACCAGGCAAGAGACATCCTCCGCGGCCTGGAGGGCAGCCCGTCCGCGCAACCCGGTACGCCTGACAACCAATTTTCGGGCGGAGTCCAAAATCAACGGGTGAAGGTGTTCGCAAACGAGGACCGCCGCCTGATCCAACACCCATTGGACAGACCCTAGGTCGATGGATCGGTAGTAACCCAGCAACAATTCGGCCGCATGGGTATTCCCCGCTGATTCCAAACGCGCCTTGGTATGACGGCCAGCCTTGGTCCCAGTTTGCATTGCCATAGCAAGCCTCCCCTTACTGACCGTTATTTCCCGCCCGAGCCGCTGGTGGAACCCACTGGATCCTGTTCTTCTTGCGGCTTGGGGGCCAAACCTTTCACCGGTAGGAAAATTTTTCCATCATCCCGCGAAAAGCCGAATTTTGTCAAAATGCATTGAAAAAGCGCTGTCCCAACCCCAGTTGGGACAGCGCTCGAAAGTGACCGGTTTCAACTTTTCAGGAAATTGCCAAAACGCCGGTATTACTTGGCACCAACCCGGTAAACGGTGGTGTGGCGATAGGTTTCACCGGGTTTCAGAACCACCGATGGGAACGAAGGCTGGTTGATGGAATCAGGAAAATGCTGGGGTTCCAGGCAGAAGCCGTTGTACTGGTTGTAAACAGCCCCTCCCTTGCCCTTGTTGGTTCCATCGAGGAAGTTACCGGAATAGAACTGAACACCCGGTTCCGTTGTCAACACTTCCAGAAACCTGCCGCTTTCTGGATCCTCCACGCGGGCTGCGAGTTCCAGCCCGTCCCCTTTGCGAATCAGCACGAAATTGTGGTCGTAGCCCTGGGGTTTGGCATCAATCTGCTTGATGCGCTCTCCAATGGCATGTGGCTCAGTGAAATCCAACGGGGTCCCCTTCACCGGATCCAATTTCCCGGTGGGGATCAAATCGGCATCCACCGGGGTGTATTTGTCAGCCATGAGCTGAATTTTTTGCTTCAGGACATCCCCGGAATTGTGGCCGGCCAAGTTGAAGTAACTGTGGTGGGTCAGGTTCACCGGGGTAGCCTTGTCGGTGCTGGCGGTGTAATCGATCCTCAACTCGTTGTCCTTGCTCAGGGTGTAGGTCACATCCACCTTGAGGTTGCCCGGGTAACCCTCTTCACCATCGGGGCTGGTGTAGGTGAATTTCACGCCCAAAGCCTTGTCCAGCAGGGTTGGCTTCCACACCACCTTGTCAAAACCCTTCAGCCCGCCATGGAGGGCATTGGGACCATTATTCGCGGCCAACTTGTATTCCTTGCCATCCAGGCTGAACTTGGCCTTGGCGATGCGATTGCCCACACGGCCCACGGTGGAACCAAAATAAGGGTGCCCCGCCAAATATCCTTCCAATGTGTCAAAACCCAAGGCGATATCCGCAGGTTTCCCATTGCGGTCCGGAACAATCCAGTCAGTGACCAGGGCACCGTAGGTCATGATGCGGACAGTAACACCATTTTGATTGGTCAGGCTGAATCGCTCGATGGCGGTACCATCTGGCAATTTGCCGAAGGGTTCGCGAACGATCTTGGCCGGTTGGGCATCGGCATTGAGGGCAAGCACAAGCAAGGCTCCGAGCATGATGAAAAAATCTCCGGGATCGGTTTGGTCATGGACCGGAAAGGAAGCCGTCAGGTCAGAGATTACCAAATCCGCTGAACGATTTCAGAGTGCTGACACAAACAGAAGCCCCATATAGACTTAAAACGCCCTCTGGCCTGTTTCCGCCTCGAGAATCTTGCGGGTGGAATAGAACAGGCCGACGATGACTGCGATTTTCAGGACCAAACCATTCAAAACGGTGGTGGAATCCCAGAACATGAAACGGATTTGCACGGCCAGATAAACCAATGCGCAGACAGTCACGATCGCCGCGGGTGCCAAAGGCAGCAAAAGAGCCGCGACGATGAAGCCAACACCCAATGCCACATGGGCCCACGCCACAGCGGTGAAAAGCTCCAGGGATTTTTCCCTAACCATGTCGACCACTTCGGGCGATTGTTTTTCCCCGTCCTCGGTGAGGGGAATGGGCATCTCAGCCACAATCCTGCCCATGTTCGGGATTTGCCAACCGAAGAAAACCAAATGAAATACACCGATCATCATCAGGATATTCCGAACCGTGATCAGGATTTGGACCAAGGGTTCCTTGGTCAAAAGACCTTCCACGGATTCCCCACCGAAGTCAGGTGCGCTCTTACCTTCCGGGATCGGTTGACCGTTTGACCCCATTTCCAAAATCTCCGCTACTTGGAAAAAGAGCGCGCCGGGTGATTCATCCCGGCGCGCATGGAGTTTAATATCGCACGCCCATCCATCTAGGGCTTGCGATTCTGATCACTTGATGAACAGCATTTCGCGGTAGGTCGGCAATGGCCAGTGGTCATCCGCGACAACCGTCTCAAGGTGATCACTGTGTTTGCGAACCTCAAGCATGGAGGAAAGCACCGCCTTCTGCATGTGCTTGGCATGGTCATAAACATCGCCACTGCTGGCATGATCAAGCGCATGCTCCAAGGCATCCACTGCCTTTTTCAGCGCCACCAGCGAGGTCGAGATGTTCTTCACCAATTCCGCCTGCACAGTGGTGTCGGCACCGGCCGCCTTGACAGAAGCCAAAGACTCGGCAACCTCACCCTGATAGCGGACCACGGCCGGGATGACCATGGTTTTGGCCATCATGGCCAAAACCTTCCCTTCAATGTTCACCGTTTTGACGTAGGCCTCGCACAGGATGTTGAAGCGACTTTCCAACTCGCGGGCGCTGTAAACCTTGTACTTGGTGAAAAGGTCCACGGACTTCTTGTCGGTCACCACCGGCAAGGCGTCAATCGTGGTGCGCAGGTTCGGCAAACCGCGCTTGGCGGCTTCCTTGTGCCACTCTTCCGAGTAGCCGTCGCCGTTGAAAAGCACCGGTTTGCACTCATGCAGGACGGATTGCAACAGTTCCTGCAGGGACTTGTTGAAATCCTTACCGCCCTTGACCGCGGCCTCCAGGTGGGTGGCGATGAAGTCCAAAGATTCCGCCACGATCGTGTTGAGAACCGTGTTAGGGCCTGCGATGGATTGCGAGGAACCCACAGCGCGGAACTCAAACTTGTTACCCGTGAAGGCGAAAGGACTGGTGCGGTTACGGTCGCCGGCATCCTTGGGAAGCTTGGGCAGCACCGAAACACCGATTTCCATGTGGCCACCCTTTTTGGTGCTGGTGGGAGGCCCTTTTTCCAGTTGCTCCATGATGTCCTGTAGTTGATCACCCAGGAAGATGGAGATGATCGCTGGGGGAGCCTCGTTGGCACCCAACCGGTGATCATTGGCGGCACTGGCCACGCTCAAACGCAGCAACTCCGGGTACTTGAACACGGCCCGTATCACGGCGACGCAGAACGTGAGGAACTGGGCGTTGTCGTGGGGGTTGTCACCCGGGTTCAGCAGGTTTTCACCCGTGTCGGAAGACATGGACCAGTTGTTGTGCTTGCCCGATCCGTTGATTCCAGCGAACGGTTTTTCGTGGAACAAGCAGGCAAGGCCGTACTTGGGCGCGGTTTTCCGAAGGATCTCCATCACCAACATCTGGTGATCAGTGGCCAGGTTGGTTCCTTCGAAAATCGGAGCGATCTCGTACTGGCTGGGGGCCACCTCGTTGTGGCGTGTCTTCACAGGGACACCCAGTTTGTAAAGCTGGGCTTCCGCGTCAGCCATGTAGGCGATGACCCGTTCAGGGATGGTGCCGAAGTACTGGTCCTCCAATTCCTGCCCCTTGGGCGAGGATGTGCCGAGGACCGACCTGCCGGCCAGCATCAAGTCCGGACGATTCACAAAGAAATTCCGGTCGATCAGGAAATATTCCTGCTCCGGGCCCACTGTGGTGAAGACTTTCTTCACGTCCTTCTTGCCAAACAGGTGCATCACGCGGACAGCCTGCTTGGAAAGGGCTTCCATGGAGCGAAGCAAAGGAGTCTTTTTGTCCAGCGCCTCACCGGTCCAACTGAGGAACGCCGTTGGAATCACCAAGGTGGCCCCGTTTGGAGCTTCCATGATGAAAGCAGGGCTGGTGGGATCCCATGCGGTGTAACCGCGTGCCTCAAAGGTGGCGCGAATACCACCGGACGGGAAGGAACTGGCGTCGGGCTCGCCGCGAACCAACTCCTTGCCAGAGAACTCGACAATCGCCTTGCCATCATCGGTCGGCACGATGAAACTATCGTGCTTTTCGGCGGTCAGGCCGGTCATTGGCTGGAAAAGGTGGGTGTAGTGGGTGGCCCCCTTCTCGATGGCCCAGGACATCATGGCGCTGGCGACGGCGTCGGCGATATCCGGGTCGAGCGGTTCGGCGTTCTTGATGGTGCGCTGAAGTGCCTTGAAAACGGGCTTGGAGAGCAGCTCGCGCTGCACTTCCTCGTTGAAGACATGCTTGCCAAACATGTCCTTCAGGACATTCTTCTTGAAATCGATCCGGTTCAATTCCTGCTGCGAGTTGGTGATAGCCTGCAGCGCGG
The DNA here is from genome assembly GCA_963923355.1 of uncultured Gemmataceae bacterium. Classification (GTDB taxonomy): domain Bacteria; phylum Planctomycetota; class Planctomycetia; order Gemmatales; family Gemmataceae; genus UBA6894. The sequence continues at coordinate 7,542 of CAWUOE010000149.1, forward strand.
CCTGACGAACAGAAGTCATCCCGGAACCCCGTTAATATACCGCTTCCCTGCGAACTGAAAAAACGGTCCGGACTTCCTGTCCGACCCGGTGGAGAGGTTTCAAGCATCATAGTACAAGGCGAACTCAAAGGGGTGGGGCCGTGTTCTTACGGCCTCCACCTCGAACTCGCGTTTGTACCGGATCCAAGTTTCGAGAACGTCTTTGGTGAA
>CAWUOE010000150.1:0-7605 GCA_963923355.1 uncultured Gemmataceae bacterium
CGTCCGATGACTGTGTGACGAGCCACCCCTTGGCGGGCTGTGACCTTGTTTATCCGCCTCTTTTTTCGCAGATTAAAGGTTGGCCCTTGTATTTGGCCTTCTGATCAACCGATTTTTGGGAAGGTTTGGGAAACATCATGTCCGCTCTGAAATCTTTGGTGGCTACCGGCACGAAGTTGTGGCTGGATTCGATCGACCCTGAGCTGGTCCGAACCAATCGTGCCCTGGGTGCCACGGGGGCGACTTCCAATCCGATCATCATTTCCGACCTGCTGAAAACCGGGCGTTTTGACGGGCGGATCAAGGAACTGATCCAGGCAGGCCATGATGACGAGGCCGTGGCCTGGGCGATGACCGATGAGCTGGTCAAGCAGGCTCAGGATGTATTTCTTCCGGTGTGGGAGCAGACCCGGTGCAATGACGGATGGGTGAGCTTTGAACTCGATCCCCTGCTGGAAGACAGCGCCTGTCCCTTGGACGTGGCCGCCAAGGCCAAACGATACGCGGAACTGGGGAAGAAATGGGCCGCGGGGCACAAGAACCGGATGATCAAGGTGCCGGCGACGCCGGGAGGCCTGGCCGCCCTGGAAGAACTGGCCGCCGCAGGAATCACCTTGAATGTGACACTGATTTTCAGCGAGCAGCAGTATTTCACCGCTCGTGAGAATGTTTGGAAGGGCGCGCAACGACGGCCGGGCGGCCTTGGGACCTTCAAGTCGGTTTACAGCATCTTTGTGAGCCGCCTGGATGTTTACACGAAGGAGAAGGTGCCGGGCCTTTCCGAGGCTGCCCAGGGGCAGGTGGGGATTGTGAACGCCAAGAAGATCTGGAAGCTGAACCAGCAATGGTGGGCGGACAAGAAATTGCCGCTGCAGCAGGAGATCATTTTTGCCAGCACCGGAACCAAAGATCCCAAGGATGACCCAGCCAAGTATGTGGGCGCCTTTGCCGGCAGCGACATCGAGACCAATCCGCCGGGTACCAACGACGCGGTGGAAAAGTCCGGGCGAACCTTCACGCGGCAGGTGGATGTGCTTCCCCCGGCCGCCGTGGTCAGCGAGATCGAGCAGAAAGTGGACATGAAACTGCTGGAGGAGACCCTGATGCGGGAAGGTCTCTCAAAGTTTGCGGACCCGTTCAAGAAACTGTTGTCCCAAATCGCCAGCAAACGGAAGGAACTGGCCTGATCCCCGGGGCTGGCAAAAAGTAATCAAAGCGAGTAGCCCCGGCCGGTTTGGCCGGGGCTACTCGCTTTTTCGTGGATAGGGTTAGGACTTACTTTCCTTTCACCGTGAATTCGACGGGATCCTTGTCGGCGGGGACTTTCAGGCTCAGGGGAGTCTTGTCCTGCTTGGTGAACTCATCGGCCAATTCCTCAGTCTTCTCGGCGGACTTATCTGGAATCGCCTTGTTCATGGCACCCTTTTTGGGACCCATCTTGAACATGGCCTTGGGATCCATCATGGCTTCGCCGGTGTTTTTTTTGCTGGCGGTGACCTTGTAATCACCGGGCAACACACTGATCGAGGCGATCCCATCGGGCCCGGTGACGCCACCGTCCGCCGCGGCGGCACCCGAGTAAAGCACCAAGGCGACTCCGGGGGCGGGGGCCCCATCCTTCAGGACCTTCACGCGGACCGTCTTTTTGCCGTCACCGCATCCCAACGCAACCATGCAGCCGACCACGAAAGCCATCGCTGTGGTCCACTGAACCCATTTCATCGCTCTTACTCCTGAAAACTCGCAAGAAAAAGGGAAGGATCCAAAAACAAACCGGGTGCCAAGCAGACCATGCAGGGCACCCGGAGAAAGAAATCAATTGGAACGCCGGTCAGGGGATGTTGGCCGGCTGGTCATCATCACGGCAACCCAGCAACTGGTAGGTACGGTGATCAATGCTTTGCGCAATGAACCGCACAGCACCATCGCCGAACAGGAAGTTGGCACCACCGGAGTGCTCGGACTTGAAGCCCCAAGCCACGGCCCAGTTGTTGCGGCCGGTGCGGGGCTTGCCAGCGTTGCAGTCCGGATCCTTGGTGCGATAGTTGATTGGGATGAGCGTTCCATGGTGGGCGTTGCCACCATTGAAGTGGGCCCACGACCCGCCCCAAGGCTCGTGATCATGCTCCATGGGGAGCTTTTCACCGAGGGCGATTGTGTTGGAGGTACCGTCCTTCAGGCTGCTGAGCGAAAGCTGAACAGCACCCGTGCGTACCCCAAACCCGCGCACTTCGCTTGGGTTCCAGCAGTTTCCATGGTCAGGGCTATTCGTGTAGCCCATGTTCAAGCTGGCCGCAGGGCGGCACCAGCTTGCATAGGGTTCGTAGCCGCATTGGCCGGCAACGCATTGCGGCCCAAGGCTATAGGCGTAGTTGGTCACAGCCATATTGGCGCTGTCACCATCGGAGGGGCAGTGCAGCATCTTGAAGCCGGTACCGCCGTTGAACGCCGCATTGCCGAGGACCGAGCCGACCGGGTTGTAGGCTGACCAGTTGATCAGCTTGTACCGGTTGTCTTCCTCGATATCGGGAAGGAGGTAAACGAGCCAGCTACCCTGGTCATCACCCCAATCCCAGCCACCAGCACCCATCTTGCCACCGTGGGGAAGCTTTTGGTTGTTGCGGCCGGCAAAGTTGTGCAGGGCGATGCCGAACTGCTTCAGGTTATTGGAGCAGCTCATGCGGTTTGCGGCCTCGCGCACTTTTTGCACGGCCGGAACCAGCAGGCCCACCAACACGGCGATGATCGCGATGACCACCAGTAATTCGATCAGTGTGAAGGCCCGGATTCTCCGGGCCATCCCAACCCAACCCGAGAGGTTGCGTTGCATGAAGAAGGCCTCCTGCAATGAGAGGAAAAAAGAACAAAAAATTCAGCAAATCAAGGCAAGAAAGGATGGCATTGTGAGTGAACAGGGAAATCACATCATGAAGATGGATTCCACAGTTCGAGAATCCAAGCCGCCCGAATTCTCACCTATCTATTGTTTTCGTCACGGGTGGCAGGAAAAGCAAGCGACAAATTAAGATTAATAGGAGAATTGTCTTAAAATTTCTGGAAATTTTGGTAATACGTTGTTTTAACTAGAGGTGCCGGCTTTTCACCTCAGGCCGTATTTGGTTAACAAATCGCGGGCCGGGGTGTATTGGGGATCGAGGTCGAGCGCGCTTTGCAGCCAACGGCCCCCCTCCTGCACCAGTCCGTTTTGCAGCATCAACCCGGCAATCTCCACCCTGGGGGCGGGATCCTTTGGATTTTCCCGGATTTTTTGCGCGGCATCGCGCGTGGCCTTGAGGTCTTTTTCCACCTGAATCTGTCGGTTTCGCACTGTTTCAGCCTGAGTTTTTTTGCCTTGGCGTTCCAGGGCCTGGGCCATGGAGAAAAGTGCCTCACGATCGGCGGGATTTAGCTTCAGCACCTGGGAAAAGGCTGCTTCCGCAATCTCAGGATGGTTGGTGTTGAGTTCCAAGCGTCCGAGTTCCAGCCAGCCATCGGTGTTGACCGGATTTCGCTTCACGGCCTCCCGCAAGCTGGAGCGGGCCTCCTCTTCCCTTCCCAAGTCCTGGAGGCACTTTCCCTCGATGAGGGAAAGGTCTTCCCTGGAGGAATCCAGGGATTTCAGACGAGCCAACAGGGTCATGGCTTCAGCTGGCTGTCGGCGGCGTTGCAGTTGGCGCGCCATCCAAGCCAGTGCCTCCGTGTCCTCCGGGGCAACCTCCAGCGCCTTTTGGAAGGCTGCCTCGGCTGGGGGCCGGTTCAGGAGCTTTTCCTCCACCCGGCCCAACCAGACCCAGGCCCTGGGGTTGGTGGGTTCCAACTCGGTCCACAGGGTCGCACAGTACTGGGCGCGGTCGAGATCGAATTGGCGGAACAAAGCGGGAACCAAGGCCTCCAAGACCCGCGGGCGCTCCGGGTACTCCCCCTGGAGGCTGTCGATCAGGTTTTCCATCCCGGGACCGGGATTACCGGATTGGAGGTCCAGCAGGGCCGACTCGAGAGAAATGGCTTCCGGGGGCCAGCCATTTTTGGCGGCGTTTTCCAGGCAGGCTTTGGCCATGGTGGTTTGTTTCAATCTGCGAGCCGCCTGGGCCCCCAAAAAGGCGACCTCCCCCGAACCTGTCCGCGACGGATTCAGGGGTGCCAGGTACTGCCAAGCCTTTTCGGGTTGATTGGCTGAAATCAGTTCCCTGGCCTTGTCCAAGCGTCCCATTGCCAACAGGGCTGAACCGGACCACCAAGCCATGAAACCGATGACTGTCAGGGCTGCCAGGGCAACCCAAAGCCTTTGGCGGGATGAAGCGGGCTGCGATGCCGGATTTTCAGTATTCACCGGGGTTGGGGTCTTGGTGGGTGTTTGGGAGGGGAGGTGCATGGGTCGGTGCCTACACGGGCGGGCTTACTGACGGGGAAGGAATGCTCTTTGGCCTTGTCCCCCATGGTATCGTGGGTAAGTGGCGCGGGCCCTAGGCAAAGTCTTGAGTGAAACCCGAGGTAATCCTTTCCATGAACCGCAACTGTTTGTCCGTGGTTGGTTTGGCATCCTGCCTTGGTCTGCTGGGTTTGGTGCTTGCTGGATGTTCCAGTGAACCTGCCAAGGTGAAGGTTGACTTCCGGGTGATCACTGAAAAGGGTGATCCGATGGAGGAAATTCAGGTGACTTTTCTGTCCAGGGACAACAAGAACGCCGAGATGAGCCAAAGCGTCGGGGGTGGATTGGGAACCGTGATGCTTTTCCCGAACGTGTACGGGGTGGCAGTCACCAAATTCGAGGGTGGTCGATCCGCGCAGTCGCTGCGACCGGGGAGCAAGGAATTTGAGGAAGCCAAGGCCACCGGGATAGGGAATATTCCGCCGTCCAATGTGCTGCCGCCCCAACTGGAAGACCCGGTCAAATCAGGCATTGAAATGACCGTGAAATCGGGCATGCCCCGTTTTGACATCGTGGTGAAGGGAGTGAACGATTTCAAAAACCCTGAACCCAAAAAAGCCATGGTGATCAGCCAGGACAAAAGCGGTGGGGCCAAGGGCAAAGGCTGGCAAAAAGGTGGCAAAGGGGAAGCCGGGGAGAAGGGGCCAGCCCCCGAATCGAAAGGCAAGTGACCGCCCATGGCAGCGCCCGCCTCCTTCCCAACGGATTCCAGGGCCGCCACGGACCGCCCGGCTGGGCGAGGGGCACGATTGGCCGTCTTGGCTGGTGTGGGCTTGATCGCAGCCTTGGCGGTCTGGTTTTTTCTGGTTCCCCAACCTGTTGCAGAGCTTCGCAAAACCGGTGAGGAAATCATTGCCGAAGGCGGGGATATCTCCCCCATCGCGTTGGAACTTGAGCGGCGTGGAAGGAAAGCGGACGCCCTGGTGCTACGCGCCGAATCAGCCCTGAAACGCGGGGATGTGCGCCAAGCACTGACCCTGGCGGAAAGCGTGCCCGGCACTGAAACGGACGGACGGGCAGCATGCATTGAAGGGGAAGCCCTGCTGCTGCTGGGCCAGGCATCGCCGGCTGGTGAACGTTTCCAATTCGCACTGAAAAAAGAACCTGACAACAAGCGAGCCCTGTTGGGAATGGCTGCAGCCTGGTACGACCTGGGTGCCTTGGTGCGCGCCATCGAACCGGCTGAAAGGGCCAGTGAACTGGATGCCAGCGATGGCCGAGCCCTGCACCTGCTGGGCAGTATCCACCTGCAACTGGGCGAACGCGCGCTGGGCCGGGAGAAACTGGAACTGGCCGCGGAGCGGGGATTGTCCCCCCAACAATCGCGGGAAGTGGTTCGCAGGTTGTTGGAGCTGGAGCTGGCCGAAGGTCGGTTGGATCAGGCGGAAGGGTTGGCCCGACGGCTGACCGAGTTCCAGAACCCAACCGTCCAGGAAAAAGCACTCCTGGCCTGGCTGCGCGAGTTGAAGGCGGATGGGGACAAGGAAAAGGAAGACGCCTATCAGGAAATGCGAAAACTGGCCTCACAAGACACGGAAAATCCCCGGATTGCCCGTTGGCTCGGGGAGATGGCCACACGCCTTGGCAAACCGGCTGAAGCGGTGCAGCCTCTGGAAAAAGCGGTAGTTTTGGAACCCCAGGCCCTGGAGCCGCGGCATCAGTTGGCGCAGGCTTTGGAGATGGCCGGGTTGCGAGAGCGAGCGGCCCAAGCCCGGGCGGATTCGAAGGTTTTGGAGGGGCGGCTCAAACGATTGACCGAGTTGAACAGCCAAGTGGACGAGAATCCCCTGGATCCCAAGCCCCGCCTGGAGATGGCGAAAATTTGCGGTCAGATGGGCCGGGAGGATTGGGCCCGGCATTGGTCTGAATCAGCGCGGCGTTTGGGCGCGCGCAACTAGCTGGCGGTTCTGCAGGCGGATTTTGGAAAAAGGGTGGAATCATGCGATTCCGGAAGCCGGATTGGATCTTGCTGATCCTGCTGGCCCTGACGGGCTGGCTGGGAAGCGGGTGTTCCGGTTCGAGCCCACCTTCTGCCACCCTTGCCGGGGGCAAGGGGCGGAGCGCAGCCAACGGTGGACAGGGCACGGATGCCAAAACGGAAACGCCGCTCTTTGAGGATGTCACCGCCGGGTCCGGCATCGTGTTCACCTATCAAAATGGCGAAGATGTCGGGCGGCACCATTCCATCCTGGAATCGCTGGGTGGCGGGGCCGCCTTGCTTGATTTTGACAAGGACGGTTTGCTCGATGTCTTTCTGACAGGGGGCGGGACCTTCACGGGGGCCGACCTGAAAACCATCACGGGGTTGCCTTGTGGCCTGTACCGCAACCAGGGGGGGATGCGCTTTGAGAATGTCTCCAAGTTGGCGGGTGTGGAGACGCTCGCCGGAAACCAGCCATGGTTTTATTCCCACGGGGTTGCCGCGGGTGACTATGACCGGGATGGGTGGCCCGATCTGCTGGTGACCGGTTGGGGCGGTGTGGCCCTTTTGCGCAATGTTCCGGTGGATCCCGCCCGATCGTCGGAAGGGCGACGGTTTGAGGATGTGACCGCCGCAGCGGGTCTGGGCAACGGCTTTGACTGGGCTACCAGCGCTGCCTTGGGGGACCTGGACGGTGACGGGTATCCCGACCTTTACATTTGCCAGTATGTGGACTGGTCTTGGCGGAAAAACCCCTTGTGCCACTACGACGGCAAAACCCCGGATGTGTGTCCCCCGCGCAATTTCGACGGCCTGTTGCATCGTGTCTTCCGCAACAACACGCGGGGTGGTTTTGACGATGTCAGCAGATCCTGCGGGTTGCGGGGTGGCGGGCCCACCAGCAGCAAGGGGCTTGGAGTGGTGATGGTGGATGTGGATGGTGACACCAAGCCGGACCTTTATGTGGCCAACGACACGGTGGATAATTTCCTGTATCTGAACCGATCCAAACCAGGGGAAATCCGCCTGGTGGAGCAAGGGTTGGAAACGGGTGTGGCCAGGGATGATCGGGGCAACGCCAACGGCAGCATGGGGGTTGACGCGGGGGATCCGCAGCGGACCGGGAAAGTGGCCCTGTGGGTGACCAACTACGAGAATGAGTTGCCGATGCTATACCGGAATGATTCGGTTTCCACCCGGTTGGCATTCTCACCATTTTCCACCGCAGCCGGCTTCGGCGCCATCCGGCAAAAAT
>CAWUOE010000151.1:0-7599 GCA_963923355.1 uncultured Gemmataceae bacterium
AGACCCTGGGGCCCCACCACCACACGCCTCTTGACCAAACGGTCCAACACGCCGGCTGCCAATGCCGGGTCATCCAGCCAACCCAGTTGAGCCTCTACCCGTTGCCGCTCATGGTGACTGAGCAGTGGCTCGCGGTCGTGCAACCGGTTGAGCGCTTCCAGCAGCATTCCTTCCAATTCCTCCACCCGGGCAGTTTCCAGCAATCGTTTGCGAGTGGCTCCCACCATCACTTCCACCAGACTGCCCTCGGCAAGGCCCTGGGTGGTCCATCCCTCGGCGTCTTTTAATGTCCAACCAGCCTCACGCACCAGTTCCGCGGGAGATAATCCTCCGTATCCGGAAAACCATGCTACCACCCTGGCCCGCGCCTGCCGGTCGCCACTCGCCAATTGTTCGAGATGCTCCAGATCAGCCAAGTGCCTTCGCCGCAACTTGCGACCGGTGGCAAGGATCACCCGACCGCCACCCAATGTTTGCTGTGCCGAAGCCTGCCGAACCACCAGGGGCTGTCCCCAGACCGCCAAGGCCTGCTCCTCGAGAAATAGCTGAGCCAGACCCTCTTCACCGGGCCCGATTTTGTCGCAATCCAAAAGTGACAAAGTCGCGATGGTTTCCAAGGTTCCGAGGTGGACCCGCACTTGTTGGCGATGACGTACCGGTTTGGCCCCGGGCAAAAGCCGCAGTTTGGTTGCCAACACGCGCGTGGGCTTGAGGATTCCCGGCGTTGCCAATTCCTGACCCCGCCGCACTTCCTCATGCTTCACTCCTGCCAGGTTGATGGCGGCCCGCATTCCGGCTGTCACGGAGTCAACGGACTCGCCATGCCGGCGCAAACCCCGGACCCTTACCTTTTCCCCACCAGGCAGCCAATCAATCTCGTCCCCCACTTTTAGGGTCCCAGACCAAACAGTCCCGGTGACCACGGTTCCATGGCCCTGCATCACAAACGACCGATCAATTGCCAACCGGAACCAACCTGTGTCACGCGGCCTGGGACCAGCAAGGCATTTTTCAGCCTGAACTTTCAAGGCTTCCCGCAATTCGACGATTCCCGCACCGGTGGAGGCGGAGGTGTGAAGGATGGGGGCATTCTCCAAAAAAGTCCCGCGCACCAGCTCGCGGACTTCCAGTTCCACCACTTCCCGTGTGGTCTCGTCCACCAAATCACATTTGGTCAGCGCGATCAGCCCATGTTCCAAGCCTAAAAGGCGCAAAATTTCCAAGTGCTCCCGCGTCTGCGGCATGATGCTGTCATCGGCGGCGATGACCAGCATGGCCATATCAAAACCGGTGGCACCAGCGAGCATGTTCCGGACAAAACGCTCATGGCCTGGAACGTCCACAACCCCAATTCGATATGGATGAATATCTAGATGAGCAAACCCGATGTCGATGGTTATCCCGCGGGCTTTTTCCTCGGGCAAACGATCGCAGTCCACCCCCGTCAAGGCCCGAACCAACGAAGTTTTGCCGTGGTCGATGTGGCCCGCGGTACCCAGAATCAGCGGTACCGGCCCGGAACCCAAGTGTTGGGGGGTTGGAGAAAGACAACTATGGATTTGCGCGGTTTCACTGTCGTTGGCCATAGGATCTAGTGTACCTTACCTAGCGCGTTTTGAACGGGTTTGGGCATTTTGGTATTGATGCCCGATTCGGCCGTTCATTTGCCTTTGGAATCCAGGTTTACAGGTGGTTTTCCCATGATTGGCGCCCGCATGACAGCCAGGCAATTCATTGAACGTTCGGCCCAAGAGGTCCTGCGCATGGACCATGGGGCCCTTGAGCGACTGGCTGACGCGATTGTGCAAAGGCACAAAGTGGAAGGAACCGTTTTCATCATCGGAAACGGAGGAAGCGCCTCCACCGCAAGCCATGCCTGTGAGGATTTTGGAAAGGGATCACTCCGGCGGGAAGATTTTGACAATGATGCCAAGAATCGTCTGCGTGTGATTTCCCTCGCAGACAATCCCGCCTACCTTTTGGCCTGGGGAAACGACGAAGGTTTTGACCGGATTTTTCTTGAACAGTTGAAGAATCTGGCACGGCCGGGTGACTTGTTGATCGCCATTTCAGGGTCAGGGAACAGTCCCAATGTCCTTCGGGCGGTGGAATGGGCCAACAAACACGGCGTGGGCACCTTCGGAATGACGGGTTTCTCGGGCGGAAAATTGCGCAGTGTTGCCAATGACTGCTTCCATGTGGATCTGCACGACATGGGGCTGGTGGAATCGATCCATTTGGTGGGAATTCATTGGATAGTGGATGAATTGCACCGCCAGATCGGCCACAACGGTGCCCCCAGAGAAACCATCCAAACCCCAGGTTGTGTCTAATCCACTGAAAACCGGAGCCATGTTCCGGATCACATGGTGAAATTCGAAACAGGGTCCGGCCATGCTGGCCCCTGTTTCATAGATTATTCTTGTTTGGCTCCCGGTCGGAAAACCGGGAATTGCCTCAGTTTATAGCGTTTCGGGAGATGGTGATGCGGGCCTTCTTAGCGCTGGAAGACGGTACAGTTTACGAAGGCAGGGCGTTTGGTGCCGAGGGCGAGACTTCCGGCGAAGTCGTGTTCAACACCAGTTTGACTGGCTATCAGGAAGCATTGACCGACCCTTCCTACCGTGGCCAAATCCTGACCATGACCTACACCCAAATCGGGAATTACGGCGTCAATCCCGATGACACCGAAAGCTTGGGTGTGCAGGTCAAGGGATTCCTGATCCGCGAGCTCAGCCCGTTGGTCAGCAATTTCCGGTCCACCGAAAATCTGGATCAATACCTCAAGCGCCACCATGTCCTTGGCATGGAAGGGTTTGACACCAGGGCCCTGGTCAGGAAACTCCGCATCCAAGGTTCCCTCCGCGGCGTGTTGACCACCCAGGAGGCCACTCCTGCGGCTCTGGTGGCGAAAGCCCGCGCAATACCCCAAATGAGTGGGCAGGATCTGGTTCGAGAGATCACACCCAAACAGGCCTCCACCTGGACTGAGGGATTCACCCACCCCCTGGCAAACTACCTAGCCCCCAAAAAGGCCGCCCACAAAGTGGTGGCCATCGATTTCGGCATGAAAAGAAACATCCCCAAGTGCCTTACCCAGGTGGGGTGTTCGGTGACTGTTGTCCCTGGCACCAGCACCGCGGAAGAGGTTCTGGCTCTGAACCCCGACGGCATCTTCCTGTCCAACGGGCCAGGGGACCCCGCTGCGGTCACTTACGCGGTGGAAACCATCAAAGGACTGCTGGGGAAAGCGCCTATTTTTGGCATTTGCCTTGGGCATCAATTGCTGTCCCTGGCCTTGGGTGCAAAAACCTTCAAATTGAAATTCGGCCACCGAGGTTCCAACCAGCCCGTACGGAATGAAAGAACCGGCCGGGTGGAAATCACCTGCCAAAATCATGGATTTGCGGTCGATCGCGACACCCTGCCACCCGGGGTGGAAATCACGCATGTGAACCTGAATGACAACACGGTGGAAGGAATCCGCCACAGCGGCAAAAAGGCTTTCAGTGTGCAGTATCACCCGGAGGCATCCGCTGGCCCCCATGACTCCAGTTATCTGTTCGGAGACTTTGTCGAACTGATGGATTCCAACAAACCGACTCGATAGTCCAGTCCTCTCGCCGCGTAGCATTCAAGCGAAAAGGCTTGGCCAAATTGGCCAAGCCTTTTCGCTTGAATCAGCAGAAATCAGGCGGCTTTCTGGAAACCGGACAAATCCTCCACCAGACTGGAGCGGACTGCATCAGTCAATGGTGGGCTTTGACCTTCATATCCACCGGTACGAAGTCGCAGACTTATTGATTCCCGACCATCCGCAAGCCACCTGATTTCCTGATCATCCAAACGGAAGTGGATCCAGTGGGCGGTCCCCCAACACCGGTCCTCTTGGCGCGTGCTCAGGAGGTTGGCCGAAATGGCGCGTTTTTCACCCAACAACAATTGAAGGTGGTCTCCCCGCAACTCATTCCAGGTAGCGGATGCGGGATCTCCAGGAGGAAGGTGGCTGTCCAACAGGAGTGCCCCCTGAAGGCCACCATCCAGTGGCAGGACTCCGTTGTGCAAATCCAGTTCCTGCCTTTGCATCTGCTCGTCATGGATGCGGGCCAGGTGAAGCACGTCTTGAACCCGGAACCAGAGCGTTTGACGGTTTTCAAAAACCAGAAGGGCGCGTGGCCCGATGCGGACCTTCCGGTAGGTCTCGATATATCGCAGATGATTAGACAGGTATTCCTTGCGGCGCGCCTGAAACTCATCGAGAGGAATGAGGTCATCCAGGGTTAGCGGACGCATCACGCACCCCTAATTTTTAAAAATCAAAAAATACCCAGGGCCGAGCCTATTAAAAGGTCTCAGCTGCAAAGAATTCATTGTTGGATTGCAACCCAATTGGGTTTCCCAGGTCAATCCCAGCCGAAATCCACATCGGAGGAAAAGCCCCAATAACAGCTGCGCTCGTTTTTAAAACCGCCGCCAGCATAGACTAGGTGTCAAAGGTTTGATTCCGAGTGCAGTGACCGACAGAAAGCGCGGTCGAATGGGGGTATTTTCGCCATGGCCCGACGCAACCTCGCCTGGGTGCTTGGGATTTTGGGTGTCGCGGTGCTTGCCTTCGCGGTGGGGCAATCCGCTCCCACTCGCGACCGCGACCGCGACTACGAATTGGTCCGATTGGTGGTGGATGTGCTGCAGGAGGTCCGCACCCGGTACGTCCGCGAACTCAACCCCGATGAGCAACGGCGCCTGGTTGAGACAATGGTCAACGGGGGGCTGGAACGTTTGGACCCGCATTCGGCCTTCATCAACCCCGAGGAATACAGGCAGTTTAGCCGGCAAACCAAAGGGATTTTCGGCGGAGTGGGACTGTCCCTGGGAGTCGATCCGCAAAAAGGCAACGTGCTCACCGTGGTGAGTCCCATAGTGGGAACCCCCGCCCACGAGGCTGGAATCCTCGCCGGGGACATCATCCTGAAAGTGGATGGCAAGAGCACGGAAACCCTTGGCATGAACGAATCGATAGATGCCATCCAGGGGGAACCTGGAACTCCCGTGACCCTGACCATTCTCCACGAGGGCGAAAAGGACCCCGTGGACATCTCTGTTAAACGGGCAGTGGTCAAGGTACCCAGCGTGCTGGGTGATCGTCGGCTTCCGGACGGTTCCTGGGACTTCATGATCGACAAGGAACGGAAGATTGGCTACATCCGGCTTTCCACCTTTTCCGAGACAGCACCCTCCGAAATGAAAGAGGCGCTTGCCACCCTGAACCAACAGGGGATGACCGGGCTCGTCCTGGACCTGCGCGGCAATCCGGGGGGGTTGATCCGCGCCGCTGTCGAAATAGCCGACCTGTTTTTGGACCAGGGAAGAATTGTCAGCACCAAAGGGCGCGTCGCACAGGAGGAGGTCTTCGAGGCCACAGGGCCGGGCACCATCCTCCAACCCGCCCGTGAGCACCCAATCACGGTGATCATCAATCGTTATTCAGCCTCCGCCAGCGAAATCCTCGCGGCGTCTCTTCAGGACCATGCCCGCGCCACTGTGGTGGGAGAACGGAGTTTCGGCAAGGGTTCTGTCCAAAACGTGATTGAAATGGAATCCCGGGCCAGCGCGCTGAAACTGACCACAGCCAGCTACTGGCGCCCAAGCGGCAAAAACATCCACCGATTCCCGGACAGCAAGGAAACAGATGACTGGGGTGTCTCCCCGGACAAAGGCCACGCAGTGAAGTTGGAGGACAAGGAACGGATCAATTACCTGCGTTGGCGCAATGACCGGGATGTGGTCCGCAAGGCGGACCAACCCGCGAGGAAAGCAATCCTTCCCGACTTCAAGGACAAGGTGCTCGAAAAAGCCCTGGAGACCACACGGGCCAAACTACAGGCCCATGGCTGACCACCACCAGAATCCCCCGGCTGGAGACCAGTCGGCGATCCCCGAAGGGATTTCCGGCTGGGTTCTGTTTGAGGACAACCATTGCCTGGCGTTCAACAAGCCGGCTGGGTTGCTCACCCAGGGGGTTCCAGATGGATTGCCCGCCCTGGAGCATATCGCCCGCGAATACCTGCGGAGCCATTACGACAAGAAGGGTCGGGTTTACCTGGGTATCCCCCACAGGCTGGACAGGCCTGTTTCAGGGGTAATCCTGTTTGCCCGAAGTTCCAAGGCGGCAGCGAGGCTGGCTGAACAATTCCGGGACCGTCAGGTCACCAAGGTTTATCATGCCTGGCTGTCACACACTTTGGACCTCGAACTGCCGGACCATGATGCCTGGTCTGATTACATCCGCAAGGTGCCCAACGAGTCTCGGGGGGAACTCTGTGAAAAGGATACCCCTGATGCCAAGCAGGCATTGACCCACACCCGGGTTCTGCTGCGTCTGCCAGGACGCACCCTGGTTGAATTGAAGCCTGAAACGGGCAGAATGCACCAACTCCGCATCCAGGCAGCCCTTCGAGGAGCACCCATCGTGGGGGATACTCTTTACGGGGGCCTTCCCATGGAAACGCCCGGTTCCCTCCCCATGATTGCACTGCATGCCCGGTCACTGACTTTCTTGCATCCCATCCGTTACGGGCCGGTCACGTTGACCGCCCCGTATCCGCCACACTTTCCTCCGCCGGCATGAACAGATCTCCCGGTTCCCTCCAAATCATCCCGGTGCTGGATCTAATGGCCGGTAAGGCTGTCCATGCCCTGCGTGGTAACCGCGCCAATTACCAACCCCTGAGGGGAAAGTACGCCCCCTCACCCGAACCAGACACGATCCTTGCAGCTCTTGAACCATTGATCCCCAATCGGGTGGCCTATGTGGCCGATCTGGATTCAATTCAGGGAAAGCCGGGCAATATCGAAATTCTGAAAGGCCCGATTCAAAGGGGCTGGACCCTCTGGGTTGACGTTGGAATCCGTGAAAAAATACCTCCATTCCCCTTCACGGGCGTTGTTCCCATTCTTGGAACGGAGACCATTGAATCACCCATGGCCCTGAAGGGCATGTTGGCATGCAGGAATGACTGCCTGGTCAGCGTGGACCTTCGGGCGGGGGAGCCGATTTTTGCGTCCGGTAGCCAGTGGCCAGCAGAAACCGCCCTTCGCTTGGTGGAGCGATTGATCCACCTCGGAGCCCGCAAATTGATCCTGCTTGATTTGGCAGTTGTGGGAAGCTCGGAGGGTCCATCGCATCTGCAACTGGCCCAAGCGACTCGCCAACTATTTCCACAAGTAGACGTTTATTTAGGGGGAGGCATTCGAGACATAGCCGACTTGGTGGCATGCCGTAAGGCAGGGCTCACAGGAGTCTTGGTCGCCACGGCCTTGCAATCCGGAGCCTTGACTCCATGGCTGATCTCCTAAAAACAACACCCCCGACTTTTGGCCGGGGGTGTTGCGAAAATTAGAATTCAGGATCTGTTTTCCATCACCGATTCGGTGTGGGAGACGGAGCAGCCGGAATGCTAAGTGGGGAATTTTGCATCGTGGGACTTCCCGGAGGAGGAGGCAACTGACCACCGCCGATTGGTAACGGTGAAACCGCGGGACCGCTGACATTCGGGGGCGGGTTGGGATTCACCACCGGGGTGGGAAGAGGAACCGGAG